>JBFZFE010000098.1:0-3901 GCA_041306525.1 Verrucomicrobiota bacterium
TGATCGGGCACGTAAACGGCCACGTCCATGACCGGCTCCAACAGGACTGGACGCGCTTTCTGCATTGCGTCCTTGAACGCCTGCAAGCCGGAGATCTTGAAACTCAGTTCGTTGGAATCAACATCATGGTACGAGCCGTCGTACACCGTCGCCTGCACGTCCACGACGGGATAGCCGGCCACCACCCCCGCCAGCAACGCCTCAACGCAGCCCTTTTCCACCGCAGGAATGAAGTTGCGCGGAATGGCTCCGCCGACCACTTCATCGACGTACTGGAAGCCCGCCCCACGTTCCATGGGGGCGAGCTTGACGTAAGCTTCGCCGTACTGGCCGCGTCCGCCGGATTGTTTCTTGTGCTTGTAATGACCTTCGGCGCGCGCGGTGATCGTCTCTTTGTAATCCACTTTCGGCACACCGAGATCCACATTCACACCGACTTTGCGTTTCCAACCTTCCACGATGACGGCCAAGTGGGTGTCGCCCATGCCGGCAATGACAAGTTCCTTGGTGTTGGGGTTGCGCTCGGCGCGAAACGTCTTGTCCTCCGCCTCGGTGCGATGCAGTGCCACGCTGATTTTCTCTTCGTCCTTCTGCGTGTGCGGATGAACCGACGCATACGCGACCGGTTTCGGGAACTGGATGGGGGCGAACTTCACCGGCTTGGCAGACTCGCAAAGGGTGTCGTTGATATGCGTGTCCTTGAGCTTGGCCAGCGCCACGATCTCGCCCGGGCCCGCCTCGGCCATGGTCGTCTGCGTCTTGCCCATCACACGCAACAACGAGGGGATGCGCTCCTTGCCGCCGCGGCTGCCGTTCACCACGTCCATGTCCGCCTTGAGCGTGCCGGAAATGACACGCAGATACGCCAGCGCCCCGGCGTATGGATCAACGGTCACCTTGAAGACCTGCCCACTGAAATGTGCGTTGGCCTTTGGCTCCACCGTTGCGCCGCCCTCCGCTTCCCAGACGCCGCGTTCTGCCGGCGAGGGCAACAACGAGTTGACGGCTTCGAGCAATTGGCGCACGCCCAAGTCCTTTTCCACGCTGCCGCAACAGATCGGGATGATGGCGCCGCGGGCGACGCCAACGTGCGTCCCCTTCGTGATTTCCTCGAGCGTCAACTCCGTGCCGCCCAGATACCGCTCCAGCATCGCGTCATCCTGCTCCGCCGCGGCTTCCTCCAAAGCCTGATGGGCCGCGTGAAACTGCTCACGCAACTCCGCCGGCACCTCAGCTTCGGGCGTCGTGCGCAGATTGTAAACCTTTGAGAAGCTCGCCGCGCTGCCGGCCGGCAGCTCGAAGGGAATGCAGTTCTTGCCGAACACTTCCCGGATCTGCTCAACGGTCCGTTCGAAATCCGTGTTCTCCTTGTCGAGCTTGCTGACGAAGATGAGGCGCGGCTTGCGTTGCTCTTCCAACCACTTCCAGATTCGCCGTGTGCCCGTCTCGATGGGATGATCGGCGGCGACGACCAGGATCGCCGCATCCGCGGCGCGAATCGCGGCGGTTGTTTCGCCAAGGAAATCGGCAAAACCGGGAGTGTCGAGCAAGGTGATCGAGAAGCCGTCGTATTGCAGGTAAAACGGTTTGGCGTGGATGGTGGTCCGGCGTTCGATTTCCTCGGGAAGGTTGTCGGCAACGCTCGTGCCGCTGGCCACCAACCCGCGCGCCGGTACGACTTTGGCGCGAAACAATGCGGCATCCACCAGCGAAGTCTTGCCGCTGGCAGCATGACCCACGACAACCACAGTCCTGACCTTGGCGGTATCAACAGGCATCGAATTTCCTCCTCATCTCGTTAAACGGAAGCTATGTCCTGTCTCGCCCGGAGGCGAACGGGCGCAATCTTCCCAGAAAGCCCCCTCGAATCAAGAGCAAAAACCCGCCGTGACCACACCGCTATTGTCCAACGGATCGGCCTATTTCACCGCGAGCAGCTCGTTGACCTTCGCCATGATTTGGAACGCGTCGCCGATGTAGACGACATCCGCTTTGCCGCGGGCCCAACCGCAATTGGCATCGAGGTTGATCGCGCGGCGCTCGTTGACGAAGCGCCAGCCGACCGCGTGCGGTTCTTCGCCGTGGCAACAGGTCGACAAACCCTTCGGATGCCGCGGCGTCGAGCCGGTCTGGCCGATCTGGTTCATGTGACTCATAAACGTCAGCACTTGCTGGCCTTCGCCGCTGAGGTCCACCAGCGATTTGCTGCTGCCCAGCGATGCCTTGGTGACATCGAGGAATCCGAGGATGAGCTTCTCAGCCTCGGGCAGATGCGTCTGGCCATCGGGCTGCTTCTTCGTCCAGCCCGCGCCGGCAACGAAGAGAAGTTCGGCATCCGGACGAATCGTCTGTTTACCGGCCTCGGGCGCGACGAACCCGGTCACTTGCGTGCGCACGGCACCGAGCGTGACCGGCACGGCTTCAACCGTCGCGTTACCGGCCGTTCCCTGCCATGGGGCGCGGCAACCGACGTCGAGGGCGATGACCCACGGACGTTGGGTGCGGCTCATCTGCGCTTCCATGCGTTGCCGGTAATACCAGCGGCTGACCGTCACCTTGCCGGCATCGGCTTTGATGCCGGTGACGTGCGTGTCGGCACGTCCGCCCAGCCGGGCGGCAACACCCGAGACGACGCGTCCCCAACGCGACGTGTGCGCGACGAGAATGATACCGGCTCCCGCCGCCTTGGCGATGGCTTCGGCGGCTGCGGCGTCCGTCACGTAACGTGCTTGGGAGTATTCCGCGCCGTTGACACCGAGAATTTTCGCGGCACCGCAACCGGCGATGCTGTTGGCCGCGCCGGCAACATCGACGCCGATGAGACCGACGCAGAATGCGCCACCGAGTTCCTTGGCGGCGGCAATGGTTTCGAGCGCGGCGTTGGCAAGTGCGCCGTCAGCTTCGACATGAGCGAGTACGAGAATGTTTTCCATGATGATGTCTCCTTGCGGTTAGCTGCCGGTAATCCACGCCACGATGTCCTTGGCGATCTCGTCGGGAGGCGTGTCCTTGACGATCTTGGTTTGGCGTTGCTGCTTGGGCAACGCGACGCTGGCGAACGCGACGCCTTCGGCGCCGATCTTGGCGGGTTTGGCTTTCTGCAACGCCGGCATGATCGTGCGCATGTTGGCCATGCCAATTTGCGGGTTGTTCGGTGGTTCGGGCAGGTTGCCGGTTGCCCAGCCGAGAACGGCGGGCGCGCCTGTGCACTTGGAGACCTGATGCTTGCCGCCTTCGACGCGTTCGAGGATCTCGAGCGCGCCGTCCGCGCCGACCTTCAGGCTGTCGACGCCTTGGAATTGCTCCAGGATGCCGAGTTTCTCGCCGACGAGTTGCATTGTCGCGCCGGCGCCGCGCGAGGCGGATTCCCAGCCGCCGAACAGGAGCAGTTTGGACTTGTCGAGCCCGGGGATGGTGTTGATCGCGTCGGCCAGCGCCGTCGCGACCTCACCGGCCTCGGTGAACCCGCTCGAAGGACCGTCAACGGCGACCAACTCGAAGCTGGCCTTCTGCGCGACGGTCATCATGACTTGCTGCAATTTGGCCTTGGGCGCAAGGCTGACGAGGTAAACCTTGCTGCCGGGATGATTCTTGGCCAGATGAGCCGCCTCGAAGAGCGCGTGCCACGCCCACGGATCGAGGACGGCCGGCAACATCATCTCGTTTTTCAACGCCGGCCCCGTCGGCGCGGTAATCGGCTCCAGAGTCTGCAATGGGTCGGGCACCAGGCTCCCGCAAACCACCACCTGAAAAGCTGTGCTCATACTGAATCTCCCTTGGTTCTCATGCGGTGGCCGTTGAAGTGCAAAACGCACCTCGTTGGACCGACGGCCACAAACGCAAATGTGCGCCGCCACTAAGAGCAAGAGCCCGCGCGCGTGACAAGCCAAAATTTGGTCGC
>JBFZFE010000099.1:0-6426 GCA_041306525.1 Verrucomicrobiota bacterium
CCCCGGCCGCCGTGAGCCCCGGGCCGTCAAACGACGACCCAAACCCTATCAGCGCCTCACCAAACCACGCCACCAATTCCGCGAAGTCCCCCACCGCGGCAAGAAACTCCAGAAAACTCCAGAACGCTTATCTTAGCGCCATTCACGCGTACCTTGGTCGAAGCCATGCGGCTTGCCGCAACAGCACTACTCGGAGTCAGCCAACGTGAAATCGGTGGCACGGCTCGCATCCGGTTCTTCGGTCACCCCGAAATCGTGCTGTATGACACCGTCCCCGGTGGTGCTGGCTACTGTCACATCCTCATCGCCCGCCACTCAATGCGGGCTTTGTTGGCGCCACACTTGACGCCCTCGACTGTCCCTCGCATTGCAGCCACTCCTGCCGCGCTTGCCTCCAAGGCTACGACAATCAAGTGTACTGGGAGTAGCTGAACCGGAAACCGGTACATGCTTGGTTGCGGGCAATGCTCTCATAGGTTGTACATCTCAAAGCCCCGCTGCCGTGGTGCGCTGCATGCCAGTCTGTTGCTCTACATTCTGCGTCGAGGGACGCGCGATTCCGAAGCAGCATGCGGGTCTTGGGGGACGTTTGGGGACGGTGTTCAGTGAAATCTACTTGCGGTTTCGCCTGACCCGATGGTAGTTGATGTTAAGGTCATAGAGAACGCAGCCATGATGCAGGTTGATAAAAACGGGATGCAACGACAACGGACCAGTGGCCCGGCGCCCTGCAAATCGGGTGCTGTAACAATTTCATAAGCAAATACTTGTGCCAGGGTAGCTCAGTGGTAGAGCAGGGGACTCATAAGCCCTTGGTCGGGAGTTCAACTCTCCCCCCTGGCACCATTTTTCTTTTTTCGCAGTTCGCAGATCATTCCCGCCGCGACTGCTCGGTTGCGCTCGGCCCGCAACCAGACGTTGCTCGGGAGCGTCCAGCGGCAAACCACGTAGCGCAGATGGTTGTACGCATATTGCCAGTACGCATCCGGCAACGAGGCGGGACAACGCCCAAACAACACCCGCGAGCGGCCATTGTCGCGAAACCAACGGCGTACATAGCTGCGCGTCATGCGTTCCGCCGGCAGGCAATGATGGAGCAGGGCCGACGGGACATAGATGCCCTTTTCGCCACGCTGCTGGAGGTTGTCGAACACAGCGGTCTCGTCGCCACGCAGGAGTTCATCGTACCCACAAGTGCCGACGTCGACCGGGAAGCGAGCCCCGTCCGTGTCGTGAAACACACCGGCTCGAAAGCCCATATTCGCACCAAAAGGGGATTCGTGGCTGTTGTGGGCCAGCGGGCGCTCGATGTCACCGAGGTCGAAATGGACTGTGACCCCGCGCAAGACATTCACCGAGTTTCGTGCCAACCAGCCGGGCGGCTCGCTCTCCCAGCGTGGTAGAATCCGACCGGCAAAGTACACGGCGTCGGGGTGTCGAATCGCTGCTTGCTGGTACGCCGCGAGCCAATTGGCCGCGATCTCAACGTCATCGTCCGTGAAAAGCAGCAGTTGCCCCTTGGCCTCGCCAATACCCCGGTTCCGAGCCTGGCTCAGGCCTTGTTTTGGCTCGACCACGTACCGGATGGGCAAGGAATCTGTGAACTGCTTCACAACAGCGGGAGTTTCATCAGTCGAGTGATTGTCCACCACCAGCAACTCCCAGTCCGTGGTGTTCAACAATTGGCTGTTGCAGAAACTCCTCAATGTCCGGCGCAAGCTCCAAGCCCGGTTGAAAGTGCAGATGATAACGCTCAGATCCACGACGAGACCCTTGCCCTTTTGTTAAGCCGGCGCAGTAACCGACCCGTTACATCAGTCGCCGCATCCCTTGCCGGGTCCGCACACCGCCGCGTCGCTTGCATCTTGTCCCAGTAATACTCACCGGCGCCGATTGCGACTGCCGGAATGCCCAACGCCGCGGCGACCACAACCGCATGAAAACGCGCGGAAATGACGGCATCAAAGCCGGCGACTCGCCGCACAGCGCCTCGGAAATCAGCAGCGCGCGGCTCAACATCTGCCAGTCGCCAGCCACTGGCCCGGAGTAGGTGGCGCGTGCAGCATTGATCGGCTTCAGGTGCAGTATGAAAACAGAAACCTTCCACCGCCACGCTGTTCTCAACACGCCACAACTGCCGAAGCAGCACTGTCCACCAAAGCTGCGTCCGCGACCAATCAGGATCCCCTTGTTGTCGATGAATGCAAACGCCGATGCGCACCGTGCGCCCCATGGCAGCGGCAGGAATTTGCGCCAGTTCGGGCATGACCTCGCGAACCCGGTAACCATCGTCACGACGCAATTTCGATCGCAATTGGTGCGAGACGCACCATTGCTCCGACGCCTTGTCACGGACCGTCAAATCCGTGCCGCGCAAAGCCGTAGCGACCAAGTCCGCCGTTCGAGAGGAGCGGAACGGGCCGATTCCAACCGGCGCCGTGCGGACTGAAACGCCGGCAGCTTTTGCCAATTGGACAGGGAGCAGAAAATACTCGCAGGGCCCCAAGTCGTTCAGATAGCCGCCGCCGACCAGCCACAGTTCCCGGGCTCGTTGAATGGTCTGAACCCAAAGGTCCGCAAAGGACTGGTCCTGTACCCGGTAATGCGCCAGCTGAAGGCGCGCCATCCGGTATTGCCAGCGCCGCAGTAGACGCCAGAGCTCACGTTGAACCCGCGGTGGACGTCGCGGCGCGTACCGGACCACGCGGGCTGCCGGGATTGTCACGGACGTGATGGCGGGATTCCGGCTCAGGACGGTGACGTTGCCGTCAAACTTCCTCTGTGCATCGTGCCAAGCGATGGCCAGCGTCAGCTCATCGCCGACATTTCCCCAAGCATAACCGCCCCACAGCACACAACTGGCGTCTTTGCGCGAATGGATCACCCGCAACTTTATGGTCGGCTTGGTGCGGCTGCAAGATGACGATGTCCCAACGAGCGGAAGGGGTGCCGATAATGCCAGAGCAGGCGGCTCGACAGACGCATCAGCAACACCTGAGCGGAAAAGGAGGGGCCCAGCTGTTGCATGCGCTGCGCAAACTCAGCCGCACACTGACGATAGAGTTCGAGGTCGAGCGCGTTGCTCGCGCAGATGGCGGCGCGTGTCTCCGCCGGCAAATCGACTGTGCGCGGCCGCTGTTTTGTGGTGTTGCGGAATCCATAGGCGCGAAACCGCCAACCATAATGACGCTTGAGAAAGACGAGCGTCTCGTCGAATCGCTCCATCAAGCCGACGAAATCAAAATGCTCGCGCAGATTGCGTCGTGCCTGCGCCAGCATAGCTTCTGTACACTGGCCCTGCGGCACCTCATCGCCAACCCCCGCGAGGTAGCGGGTCTGCACGTTGTCGGTCGGCAGGGGACCGCCATTCACTGCGAAATCGCGAAGATTGCGATGCCGGGCGGTGACTTCACCGGACAACATCAACTCGGTGTGTTCGCAGAGGAAATGGTAGTTCGAGATGACACGCTCGACTGGCTCGCGCAAGATGGTGAAATACCGGGCGGGCTGGGGGAGTGCGCGATGGGCGCCGAAATGGAAATGCCCTTTCAACATTCGGATCTGCGCCCGTTCCGCCGTCGGCAACTCGGTGAAATCGGCGAACCGCTCGCCTTGCCGCAGGACGGTATAGACCTCCTCTGGCCGGTACTCGGAGTCCAGCAAACGGTGCACTGTTGTGCCGGCCGTTTTGGGGATGTGCAGAAATATCACGGGCAATTGGTGGGTGGCCGGCATCACTTTCATCCTAAACCGCTTCACGAATTTCACAACCACGCCGTCCTGACAACTGTTGACGGCTTCTGGATCGTGTCATAAGGGTGAATCTGTAGTGCAACCACTTCAAACCATCGTCGTCATCCCGGTCTTCAACCGGCCCCAGGCAATCCGGGATGCCTTGGCCAGTTTGCTGCACCAGACATTTCCCCCCGCAGAGCTGCTCATCGTGGATGATGGCTCGACCGATGATTCGCCCGCCGCGGTGACGCGGTGGTTGACGGAATGCTCACCATGTTTTGCTGCCCGCCTGATCCGGCAACCCAATGCCGGTCCCGCCGCCGCCCGCAATCAAGGCGTGGACGCCGCCGGTAAGGCCGATCTGGTGGCCTTTCTGGATTCGGATGATCTCTGGCCCGCCGACCACCTTGCGCGGATGCAGAAGATCTTCGCCGCCGATGAAACGGTGGTGGCGGCTTCCTGCGACATGCTCGACAGCCGTGATGGCGGCCTGACCGGTCGTTTGCGCCGAGCCGATCAGTTTGACGGAAGCATCACGACCCGACTGGTGCTGGGCGATCCGCCCCTGTTGTCGGCCACGGTGTTCCGGCTGACTGCGTTTCATCAAACGGGTGGTTTCGATGAGAAACTGTTCTTTGCCGAGGACCTCCACCTCATGTTGCGCCTGAGCTTGCTCGGGCCCTGGCGCTACGCCGCCGGCAACGCCGTGACGCGCCGCCTGGAGTGCGGTGAGCAAGTGGTCCCGCAAAGCCGTCGTTACCGGGAGCGAGCGGCGATCCGGGCGCGCATGCTCGAACGTTTCCTCCAGGAAGAAGGCGGTTCGCAAGCCTTGCCGGCCGACCGCTGGCGTCCACACTTGGCGCACCTGTGGTACCAGGCTGGACGCAAGTTGCGTCGTGCCGACAAGGACCTCAGGCCGCGGGATTGTTACCGGCGTGCGCTGGCACTGAACCCGCGGCATCTGCGCGCCCGTCTCGCCGTGTTCACCGGCCCCTGAACCATGCGCATCGCCATCACCATTCCCCGACTCGACCCCACGCGCGGCGGCGCGGAGGTCGCGACGTTGCGTTTGATCGAGGAACTGGCCCAACGCGGTCATCAGGTTGACGTGCTCAGTTGCTCCTGCACGGTGCCGCTGCCGGCGGGGGGCCGCCACGTGGTGATGCCAAACCCGTTGCCGATCCTTGGCTGGCGCGCCTTTGTTTTCGCGAGAGCCGTGGCCGCGCAGTTGCGTCACAGCAAATACGACATCTCCATCGCCTGTGGACGAGGCTACGCGGAGGATGTCATCTGGGCCCATTCGGGTGCAACGGTCCGCCGCCGACTGCAATTCCTCGTCTCGCCTCGTCTCTGGTTTTACGCCTTGCTGGACCGGCGTCGCTTCGAGCGTGTTCCGCCGCCCCACATCATTGCCGTGTCGGGAATGGTGGCGGCTGAGTTTCAGCGCCAACATGGCCTGCCGGCCGAGCACATTCACGTCATCAACAATATCGGCCTCATCGATACCGAGCGTTTTTCCCCGGCACGTCGCCAACAGTTGCGTTTACCCGCGCGTCATGAACTGGGTTTGCGCGACGATCAGTTCGTGGTGTTGTTCATGGGCAACGACCTTCGACGCAAAGGACTGCGTCCCTTGATCGAGGCGCTGGCACTCGCCCGCTCCCAATGGCCCGCGCTTTGTCTGTTGGTGGCCGGCAGCAATGAGCAACGCCACACCGAGTACGAGCGCCTCGCGCGCAAACTCGGTTGCGCCGGTGCCGTGCGCTTTGTGCCGCACCGCGCCAATCCGGTGGAGATGTACGCCGCCGCCGATGTGTTTTGTCTGCCGAGTTTCTATGACCCTTGTGCTTTGGTCACCATCGAGGCGATGGCGTGCGGTCTGCCGGTGATCACTTCCCGCACCAACGGCGCGGCTGAACTGATGCGGCATGGGGAGGACGGCTTGATTCTCGATTCAGCTGGCGACGTGGACGCGTTGGCGGCCTTGCTGTTCCAGTTGCGGGATGAAAAACGCCGTCGCCAATTGGGCTCGGCCGCGCGCGCCAAGTTCATGGCAACCCGGCAGGCTGCCGACAGTCCTTCCTTGCCGGAGCTGATCGAGGAACTGGCGGCCGCCAAGGCGGTCCCGGTCAGCGCGGCCGCCTGAGGCCCAGCGCATTTTGAGATTGCATCGGGTCACCGCTTTGCCAGTATGCCGCCGACGCGTGAAACAAAAACTCGGCATCCTCGGCGGCACCTTCAACCCCGTTCACATCGGCCATCTCTGGATGGCCCGCGATGCCTTGGAACAGCTGGGGCTGGCGCGGGTCACCTTCGTCCCGTGCGCCATTCCACCGCACAAGGACGCCCCCGACTTGGCCAGCGCCCGGGACCGCCTCGCGATGTTGCGGGCCGCTGTGCGCGGGGAACCCGACTTCGCGGTGGATGACATCGAGATTCGCCGCGGCGCGCCCTCTTACACGGTGGAGACGTTGACCGAACTGCACCGGCAACTTCCGCGCACGGACTTTTACTTCATCATCGGCGGCGATTCTTTGGGCGAATTGCCCTGCTGGAAGGAGATCAACCGACTGGCTCAGCTTTGCACCTTCGTGGTCGTAACCCGACCGGGCTACAGCTTGCCCGCCGCACCGGCAAACGTGAATTGCGCGTTCGTCCACGGCCACTCCTGCGAGGTTGCCTCCAGTGACC
>JBFZFE010000100.1:0-3358 GCA_041306525.1 Verrucomicrobiota bacterium
TGGCGAAACAGGGTGCTGAGTCCCGTCGTGACCGTGCAACTCTTCTTCCTGCAAATCCTCAACGGCAATACCGCGTGTACCCACATGCGACATCTGGCACGGATGGCGTTTACCGCGACGGCTTACTGCAAAGCGCGAACACGCGTGAAGCTGGAGGTGTTCCAGACACTACTGTCGCGCGTTGCCGGCGCGCTGAGACAACACACGCTGGATGCGGGGTTGTGGTTGGGGCATCGCGTCTTTTTGGTCGATGGCTCTAGTTTCTCCATGCCCGATACACCCGTTCTGCACCATCACTTCGGGCAACCTGGCGGACAGAAAAAAGGCTGTGGTTTTCCCGTCGCTCACTGGTTGGCGATGATGCACGCCGGCACCGGTATGCTCACCAAGATGTTGACCGCCCCGCTGCGTGCGCATGACATGTCGGGAGTGACCGAATTGCACCCAGAGCTTCACGCTGGTGACGTACTGGTGGGCGATCGCGCGTTCTGCTCCTTCGTGCATTTGGCCCTGCTATTTCAGCGCGGAGTACAGGCTTTGATGCGCATCCATCAACGACAGATCGTCGACTTTACGCCCCACCGAAAACATGCGGTTCCTGGAAAAGGCAAGAGCGCTTACCAGAAAGGAATGCCACGTTCGCGCTGGCTGAAGCAACTCGGCCCGACGGACCAAATCGTCCAGTGGCACAAGCCGACCACGTGCCCGACATGGTTCGATCCGATTCAGTTTGCTGCGTTGCCGGAGACGCTCATCCTTCGTGAACTGCGGTTCCACGTCACAGAAAATGGGTTTCGCACCAAGCACATCACGCTCGTCACGACACTCCTGGACGCCGAGGTCTACTCCTTCAAAGCCGTGGCTGAACTCTATGGTCAGCGGTGGAGAATCGAGACGAACTTTGGCCACATCAAGACAACGATGGGGATGGATGTTCTGAAGTGCAAGACGGTGGAGGGTGTACTCAAGGAACTCACGGTGTTCGCTCTAATCTACAACCTCGTTCGGCAGGTCATGCTGGAGGCCGCTCGTCGCCAACATGTCGATGTGGAGCGGATTAGTTTCATTGACGCTCTGCGCTGGCTGACGCACGCCCAACCGGGTGACAAGCTGTGCAAACTGGTCGTCAATCCTTATCGCCCATTCCGCATCGAACCGCGCGTCCGCAAACGGCGTCCAAAGCAATACCCGCTGATGACTCAGCCCCGAAATGTCCTGCGCAAGAAGTTGCTATCGTGAGACTTACACACTAAGTTCATGCCATTCGAACCTGTCCCGCTTTCTCCCCCTCAGCTGCGGCGGCGTTTGGTGGTCCGCTTCGTCGCTTGGCGCTTGAGGTCTACCTTCTTGTTGGCACCGCCTTTTTTCGGCCGTGGGCGCGGGGCAGTCAGATTCTTGCGGCCGGACGGATGATCGAGCCGCCGCACCAGGCGGAAATCGAGTTCGCGACGGGCGATGTCGACGTGCGCGATCTCGACTTGCACCAGATCGCCCAGCCGATAGCTGTGGCCGTGCCGATGCCCGGTCAGCGAATGCGTCTGTTTGTCGTAGCGGTAGAAGTCGTCGCCCAGGGCGTCGATGCGGATAATGCCTTCGGCGGGCAACTCGATGCCTTGCGCAAACAGACCGAACTCTTCCACGCCCGTAATCACCGCTTCCATCGGTTCGCCGATGCGGCCGCTCAGGAACGTCAACAGCTTGACCTTGATCAGCTCGCGTTCCGCCGCCGCGGCCCGCTGCTCGCGCTCGGAACAGTGCTGGCCCAGCACGGCCAGGTAGTCGAAATCGTCCGGCGGCCGCGTGCCGCGCGCCAAGGCATCCAGCATGCGATGGACGACCAGGTCCGGATAGCGGCGGATGGGGGACGTAAAGTGGCAGTAGTGCTTGCTGTTCAGCGCATAGTGGCCTTCTTCGTGGGGCGCGTAGACGGCCTTCTGCATGCTCCGCAACACGGCGTAGTGCACCGCCTGCTCGCGCGGCTCGCCCCTGACCAGCTCCACGACCCGCTTGATCTCAAAACGGCTCTGCAGGCTGTCGCATTCAATCCCCAATTCGCGGACGAATTCGGTCAGGGCGTGCAGCTTGCGCGGGTCCGGCGGCTGGTGGACGCGGCGCAGGAAATTCAGGTCCTTGTCGTTCAAGTGCTCGGCGACCGCTTCGTTGGCCGCCAACATGAACTCCTCGATGATCTGGTGGCTGTCGGTGTGCTGGACAACGTGCGCGCCGGACACGCGGCCTGTCTTGTCCAGATCGATCTTGATCTCCGGCAGCGTCAGTTCGATGGATCCGCCCTCCAGCCGGCGGCGGCGAAGGATCATGGCCAGCTCGTGCATCCGTCCCAGCAGGGCGAACACGCCGGTCGCCAGTTTCGATTTCCAGCGGTGTGGATCGGCCAGGAATTCGTCGACTTCCTCGTAGGAGAAACGCCGTTTGCTGCAGATCGCCGAGTTGTGGAAATCGGTCGCCACGCGAGCGCCGTCCGCGGTGAACTCGATGAACGCCGATTTGGTGTACCGCACCTTGTCGGGCTGCAGGCTGGCCAAGCCGTTGCAGATCAGCTCGGGCAGCATGGGCAGGACGCGGTCCGGCAAGTAGACGCTGGTGCCGCGATCGCGGGCATCGAGGTCCAGCGGCGACCCGGCGGGCACGAAATGGGCCACGTCGGCGATGTGGACGCCCAGCCGCCAGTGGCCGTTGTCCAGCCGCTGCAGCGAGATCGCGTCGTCAAAATCGCGGGCGTCCTTGGGGTCGATCGTGATGATCGTTTCCCCGGTCAGGTCCAGGCGATCGCCGATCGATTCGTCGAACTGCTCGGCCTGCACGCGGGCCGTGTCCATGACGTGCAGCGGGAAGCGGTCCGGCAAATTGAATTCGCGGATGATGGACAGCGTATCGACGCCCGGCGCGCCCCGGGCGCCCAGCACTTCGACGATCACGCCTTCGCCCGCATGGAGATGCGTCGGAAAGCGGATCATCTCGATCACGACCTTGTCGCCCTCCATCGCGTTCTTGGCCCCCGGATCGCCGACGGGCACCGGCTCGACGACGACGTTGCCGTCGATTTGGACATACGCCTGGCCGGCGCGTTCGAGGTACGTGCCCACAAACTGGTTCGTTTCCCGCTCCACGATCTCGACGATTGCACCATTCGTTTTGGTCTCGCCGCGGCGTTGAGGCTTGACGCGAACCTTGACGATATCGCCGGTGGACGCGTCGGCCGTTTTCCGGAGCGGAATAAAGATGTCGTGCTCGCGTCCCGCGGACGCCAGCGTGCCGACGGGCCGCACGAAGCCGTAGCCTTTGGCCGCGCGGCGGAATTCGCCGGTCACCAGCGATCGGTCGGCCTTGGACGTTGCCC
>JBFZFE010000101.1:0-7544 GCA_041306525.1 Verrucomicrobiota bacterium
TCGGCAATTTCGGTGCCGACCGATTCCTGCGCTTCCTGCGTGGAGGCGCCGAGATGCGGGGTGAACACGACGTTGTCGAGTTCGAGCAACGGATTGCCGGTGGGCGGTTCCTTCTCGTAAACGTCCAAGGCCGCCGCGGCGACCTGACCGGCTTTGATGGCTTCGAGCAGGTCGGCCTCGACGATGATGCCGCCGCGGGCGCAGTTGACCAGCCGGACGCCTTTCTTCATCAATGCGATGGTGTCCTTGTTGATCATGCCCTTGGTCTGTTCGGTCACGGGCACATGGACGGTGATGAAATCGGCGGCGCGCCAGATCTGTTCGAGTTCGACGACCTCGACCTGCAACGCCTTGGCGCGGCTCGGGCTCAGGAAGGGATCGTACGCCAGGACCCGCATTCCGAATGCCACAGCGCGTTTGGCGACTTCGCTGCCGATGCGGCCCATGCCGACAACGCCGAGGGTTTTGTTGTGCAGCTCGGTTCCCTCAAAGCTCTTGCGGTCCCACTTGCCGGCCTTCATCGAGGCGTGGGCCTGCGGGATTTTGCGGGCCATCGCCATCATCATCGAGAACGCGTGCTCGGCGGTGGAGATGGTGTTGCCGCCGGGAGTGTTCATCACGATGATGCCGCGGCGCGTGGCCGCTTCGACGTCCACGTTGTCCACGCCGACGCCTGCCCGGCCGATGATCTTCAGCTTCTGGGCGGCATCGAGGACCTTCTTGGTGACTTTGGTCTGGCTGCGGACGACGAGCGCTTCGTACTCGCCGATGATGGCGCACAACTCGTCCTCCTTCAGGCCGGTTTTCTTGTCCACTTGGAACGCGGGATTGCCCTTGAGCAGTTCCACGCCTTTGTCGGAAATGGGGTCTGACACCAAAATTTTCATAATAGAATTCTCCTGGCTGCGGCTTTGCGTTTGGCGGCGGAGTCTGCAATGATGCTTTGCGACGCTCAAGAGAAAAAACATGAAGATCAAACTTTACTCCCGGCAGCTGTGCGGTTGGTGCATTGACGCGAAACAGTATCTCAAGGCCCAAGGCATCCCGTTCGAGGAGGTCGATGTCGGCCAGCACTCCGCCGAGTACGACGAGATGAAGAAGCTTTCCGGCCAGCATTACGTCCCCACCATCGTCGTCAACGGCCAGGTCCTCGCCGATTTCGACGTCAATCAGCTCAAGGCGTTCTTGGCCAAACTGCAGGCCTGAAGATTCCCGTCGCCCTGCGCCGGCTGGCGCCGTGGCGTCACCCGCAAACCATTTTGTGATGGACCGCTGGAGGCGCGCGGTTGTTGACGCCGGTCAATTCGCCTTGACCGGCCCGTGTTAAGCTGCGGGCACAAAATGAAGATTACATACGACACCAAGCTTGCCGAAATACTCGGCGCACGGCCCGATCTGCGCTGGACGTTGGTTGAACAAGGAATTGACGGGCTGGCCGATGAAAGCCATTTCCCGCCGCCACAACGGACCGTTGCGGAAGCGGCGAGTCGCCACGGCGCGAATGCCGACGCGATGGTTGGGGCGCTGAACGGCGCGTGGCAGGCGGGACCGGATGAAGCGCGGATCGCGGCGGTGAAGGCGAAGTTCCCGGCGCACAAACATCAGTGCTGCTGCGGTCATTGAGGCGGCGATGCCGGTTGCGGAGCGACCGCCGTTGCCGCGTGAACACGGGGCGTGGGGGATTTTGTTGGTCCCGTTCGCCACGGCTATCGGCGTGGCCGGTCGGTGGAACTGGCCGGTCACGTTGCTGCTGGTGAGCGTGCTGGCGTTCTACGTGGCGCGGACGAGCTGGTTGAAACGGCAATGGCGCTGGGTGGCCGGGCTGTTGACGTTGAGCGTCGCGGCCGCGCTGCCGTTGGTCGTGGCCTGGAAAATGTGGTGGTTGCCGGTATTTGCGGTGGTGGCGTTGCCGGTGGCGGTCCGGCCGACAGGCCGTTCGACCGGGGGCCAGTTGGCGGGCGCGGTCGGGTTGACGTTAACCGCGCCGGCGGCGTGGTATGTGGCCACGGGCCGGCTCGATGGGATGGCGGCGGGGTTGTGGGGCGCAAATGCGGCCTACTTCGCCGGCGGCGTGTTGTATGTGCGGATGCATCTTGAGGCCGCGCGCCGTTTACCGGGCGCGCGGACTGTTAATGTAGCTTACCACGCCGTCTTGACTGGTTTCGTGCTTGCGCTGGGGATAGCCGGGGTGATTTCATGGGGCGTCGCGGCGGCGTTTGCGCCCGCCGTGGTCCGGGCGCTAATTGGCAGTTGGCGGCTCGGACCGGAACTGCGGCTCAAGCGACTGGGCTGGACGGAAGTGGCGCACTCGGTAGTATTTAGCGGATTGTTGGCGTGGGCCTTGCGGACATGAAGATTGTGATTGTCATTTTATTGGGTGTGCTGGCCGGGGCGGGCGGCTATACCTTTTTCTATGCGGAGGGGTTGTCGTATCTCTCCAACGACCCCAAGGCGTGCGTCAACTGTCACATCATGCGCGAGCAGTACGACGGCTGGCAGAAGGCGAGTCATCATGCGCATGCGACCTGCAACGATTGTCATGTGCCGCATGATCTGATCGGCAAATACACGACGAAGGCATTGAACGGTTATCACCACTCGAAGGGGTTTACGTTCCAGGACTTTCAGGAACCGATTCGGATCAAGCCGGCGAATGCGGCGGTGTTGAACAAGAATTGTTTGCATTGCCACCGTGAGTTTGTGCGGGAGATCACGGCTCACCGGGTGGTGAAGGATGAGGAGTTGTACTGCGTCCGTTGCCACGCGAGCGTGGGGCACGGGCCGCGGTGAGGAGGAGACATCATGAAGAAGACTTTGATCTATGGAATGCTGCTCGTCGTTGTGGCGGGCGTCACAGTGGGCGTGATGTTGCTGCGCGAGAACATCGCGCAGCGCAAAGTCGAGGCGCGACAGGTTGTCTTCCCGTTGGTGAACCTCGACGAGAAGACGGATGATCCGGCGGTTTGGGGCCAGAACTTTCCGCGCCAGTATGATTCCTACCGGCGCACCGTGGACATGGAGCGCACCCGGCATGGCGGCAGCGAGGCGGACCCGTTTGCAATCGGCGAGGACGGCGTGCCGAAAACTGTCAGTAAAATCGAACAAGACCCGCGGCTGAAGACGATGTGGGACGGCTATGCTTTCGCGATTGATTTCCGCGAGGAACGCGGCCACGCGTACATGTTGCACGACCAACGCGAGACGGACCGTGTGCTGCAACGCCCGCAGGTCGGCGCCTGTCTGCATTGCCATGCCTCGACCACCGTGGCCTATCGGCAGGCGGGCCTCGATGCCGGCGCGCCCGGTAAATTGACTGATCCGTTGCTCAGCCCCACCGGCCGCGAGCAACTGATGAAGGGCTTCCCGATTGTCAGCGCCGAGCCCTACAGCAACGCCACAAAACGCGTCGAGCATCCCGTGGCCTGCATTGATTGTCACGACCCCAAGACCCTCCAACTGCGCGTCACGCGGCCCGGCCTGTTGAACGGGTTGGAGGTGCTCGCCCAGAGCGCGGACCCGCTCCCGCACCTGCCGTCGGTCGAACGCTGGCGCGCGGGCGACCGCAAACAGCCCTACGACCCGAACCGGCTCGCCTCGCGGCAGGAGATGCGGTCGTTGGTCTGCGCGCAGTGTCACGTGGAGTATTACTGCGCGTCGAAGACGACGCTGTTTTTCCCGTGGAACAAAGGGTTGAAGGCCGAGCAGATGGAGGCGGTGTATGACGACTACAAATTCCCCGACGGCACGCCGTTTGCGGATTGGAAACACAAGCGGACCGGCGCGGAAGTGATCAAGGTGCAACATCCCGAGTTTGAGTTGTGGAGCCAGGGGATTCACGCCCGCAGTGGCGTTGCGTGCGCCGACTGCCACATGCCCTACCAACGCGAGGGCGCGGTCAAAGTCAGCAGCCATCATGTGCGCAGTCCGCTGCTCAACGTCGCGCAGTCGTGTCAGGTCTGTCACCACGCTCCCGAGGAAGAGATCAAACAGCGCGTGTATGCCATCCAGGACCGGACGAAGAAGCTGATGGACCGGGCGCTCGACGCGGTGGTGGGGTTGATTGCGGCGATCGAACAAGCGCAACGGGCCGGGGCAACGGACGAGCAGTTGCGCGAGGCGCGGCAACTCCAGCGCAAGGCGCAGTATCGCGTGGACTTTGTGAACGCGGAGAACTCAATGGGATTCCACGCGCCGCAAGAAGCAGCGCGGTTGTTGGGCGAGGCGATTGATTATGCCCGGCAGGGGCAGCTCGATGTTGAGAAGATGCGGATTGGCGCGACAAAGTAGTGCCGGGCCGGATTTCTTCTGGCGCAGGCCGGCCGGGCTCACTACAATGCGCGCCGATGGACGGCGCGAAATCCCAGATTCTGCAGTACCAGTCCAACCGCACACTGGATCAGGTGCCGGGCTACCCGCTCGGTTTGCAGTTTCAACTGAGCACGGGCAGCAAAGCGTACGTCGCACTCTCCTCCACGGAGCTGTCGTTCTATTTCGACGCCGATTTTGCGCTGCACTACGACTTGGAGGCGCGGCTGACGCGGGTCGCGCACACGCACGAATACTGGCGGCGGGCCCTGTCGCATCGGGTGCTCTACAGCCGCAAACGCACCGAAGCCGAGGGCGGCGGGCTTGACCGGGAAGTTCTCAGCGAAACCGATGCCGACACCGTGGTGAGCAACGCCCATCAATGGGCTGCGTTGGTCCACAGCGACCTGCAGTCGGGCACCGCCAAGATGGAGTTCGGCAAGCCGAATTTGGAAGAGGCGCTGGCAAAACTGGGTCCGCTGGTCGCGCGCGCCGCGCAATTCGACCTGGCAGCGTCACGCGCCGATGCCGCACGGTTCACCAAAATCTACGGGCGGGTCGCGGTCCTGCCTTCCGACCAGTACAACGCGCTCGTGCTGCAGGCGACCGAAGGCTGTGGCTTTGGCGGCTGCTCTTTTTGTGAGCTCTACACCGGGGTTCGCTATCATGCGCGGACGCCGGATGAGTTCCGTCAGCACGTCAGCGAGGCGATTGACTATCACGGGGCCGGGCTGCGCGCGCGCCGCTGCATCTATCTTGGCGAAGCCAATGCCTTGCACGCGCCGCAACGAACGCTGGTGGATAACCTGCGGTTCCTGAACGAGGTGTTTCAGTTCCCGGCCGCGACCGAACAGCATGTGCCGGCCAGTTGGTGGCTGGGACACGACAACCGGTTCGAAAGCATCGCGACGTTTCTCGACGTCTTTACCGGCGAGCCGCGTTCGGCGATGGATTACACCGAGTTGCGCCGGCTGGGACTGCGCCGTGTTTACATCGGCATGGAGACCGGCTGCGACGCGCTTTTGCAGTGGCTCCGCAAACCGGCCAAACAAGAACTGATCCACCGGACCGTGCGCACCCTGAAGGAAGCCGACATCAACGTCGGCATGATCATCCTGCTCGGCGCGGGCGGCGGCGTGTTCCATGAGATGCATGTGCGCGAGACGATTGAATCGCTCAACAGCCTGCCGTTGGGGAAGGGCGATTTCATCTACTTCTCGCCGTTGCTCATCTACCCGGGCGGGCCGTACGACGAGCGCATCCAACAAGCCAAGCTCCAATGCCTGACCCCGCTCCAGATGCACGGCCAGGAACTCGAGATCCGCGCCGGCCTGAAGTTCGATGAACGCCGCGGCAAACCGTATCTCGCCAAGTACGAGCTGGAGAGCTTCGTTTACTAGCTGGCGCGACGAGGGGCGGGAGGATTCCTGCATACGCGCCCGGTGTTCCGTGCTACGCTGACGGCAACCAGTAAACCGAAAGCCGCCGATCATGTTTCACCAACGAGTTGGACCACGTTTTGAATACCGCACCCAGGAAAGCAAGCGCGTCAAGGAATCGCCCACACTGGCGGCCATGTTCACCGAGCTGAAGACATTGGCGGTTGATCTCGGTTTCTACGGATCCAACGGCGTCGCCCGAAACAGCCAGATCAAATACATGCCGAACCTGGCAAATGCGAAGTCCGTGTTTCGCGTGGACTGTCCCAACAACGGTTGTATCGGCGGCGATTTTGATCTCTCCGAGCGTCTCGCCGACGCCGTCCACCAACGCCAGACCGCCGTAACCGGTGAGATGACCTGCCAAGGCTGGCAGAGCAAGACCACCATCAACTCTGTCCGTTGCCACAACATCCTGCGCTTCACGATCAGCTTGGGCTACTGAACGCGCGCGCCGGTACAAGCCTCAAGCCCCGCGGTGTTCGCGGACGGTCTGCACCATGGCGAGGTAACCGGCCGCCGGCACGTAGTTCGGGATCGAGTTGCCGGAGCCGACGGCCCAGCCGCAGCGGCCTTCGGTTTGGCGGATGACGTTCTGCACGTACTCGCGGATGCCGGCTTCGCTCTCGCGACAAAGCACGTCCATGTCGATGCCGCCAAACAGGCCGATTCTGCTGCCGTAGCGTTCGACCCATGTGCCAAACGGCGCGATCTGGTCTTCGTTGGAATGCTTGGCGTCGATGCGTACCTCACGGATGATGTCGTCCATCACCGGCCAGATGCAGCCACAACTGTGCAACAGGAACGGTTTGCCCCGCGAATGCACCAACTCGACGATGCGGCGGTATTGCGGGATGACATGCGCGCGGATGTCGTCGGGCGAGAGCAACGTCGAGGACTTGAACCCGAGATCGTCGCCGAACCGGCAGACGCAAAACGCGTCGCCATGCCGGTCGAGGAACCGCGTCCAGATCGCGACGAGGATGTCGCCGATCTTTCGGAAAACATCGCCGTAAAGTTCTGGGTCGGGGCCGGCCCGAGCCGGTGCCGTTACTGGTCAGCAATCATCTGGGTTACCTCGACATCCTGGTGCTGGCTGCCGTCGCGCCCGTGCAATTCGTGGCCAAGGCGGAAGTCCGCCGATGGCCTTGGTTTGGTTGGCTGGCGCGGTGTGGCGGGACCTTGTTTCTGCGGCGGGACCAGAGCCGCTCCTTGGTCAAGGTGACCGGCCAGTTGCGGGAACGGGTCGCCAACGGCAACACCATCGTGGTGTTTCCCGAGGCCACCAGCACTGCGGGCGAGGCGGTGCTGGCTTTTCGCAGTGGACTGCTGAGCGATGCGGCCGCGGAAGGCTGGCTGGTCCAGCCCGCCGGGTTGCGCTACGAAGCTTCTGCCGATGTGCGTCAGACGGTTTGTTGGTGGGGTGAAATGCGCTTCCTGCCGCATTTGTGGCGGCTGCTGGGTCAGGAATGGATTCGGGCGCGGGTCAAGTTCGGTCGGGCTCTCTATCACTGGGACCGCAAGGAACTCGCCCGCCAACTCCATGCCGCCGTGGTCGGGTTGGCTGCAGCTTCCCACCATGGAGCCGTGGTGCCGGCAATTTCGAAAGCCTGCTGGCGGCGATGCCCTTCGCCGTCTTTCCCTCCCCCGTTGAGCCAAGCCTTCGCGGCTCTTCCTGGTTCAACGGCGACTTTCCCCAGCGCAACACAAAACCGAAGGCGGCTGCCTTGAGCATAGTCACACATCTGTTCAAGATAGTTGATCGGAAGTGACCTCCGTTTCGGGTGATAGGAGTCATAG
>JBFZFE010000102.1:0-5578 GCA_041306525.1 Verrucomicrobiota bacterium
TGGAGTTTTCTGGAGTTTCTTGCCGCGGTGGGGGACTTCGCGGAATTGGTGGCGTGGTTTGGTGAGGCGCTGATAGGGTTTGGGTCGTCGTTTGACGGCCCGGGGCTCACGGCGGCCGGGGCGGTGTGGGACCAGGTCGAGGGCCAGGATTTCGAGCAACCGGCGCTGCAACCGCTTGGCGTGGCGGCGCGAGCGGGCCTGCCGCATGGCCTGATGAAAGCTGCGGGCGGCATCCACGGTGCCTTTGAAGCTGATGCGCGTGTGATCGACCTGATGGGCGTTGGCCGCTTGCGCGATGAGGCAGCGCATGAAGTTGTGGGCGATCAAGAAGGCCAGCAACTCCTTGTGCGCCATGGCGGGCGTACGGCAGCGCAACTCCTCCATGCCCATCGTGGTCTTCATGTGCCGAAAGCACAGTTCCATGTCCCATCGTCGATGATACATCCGCGCGATCTGTTCGGCGGGATAAGCCGCTGGCTCCAGCAACGTGGTGGACAGCCACAATTGGCGGGTGCGAAACCCTTGGGAGCCGAGGCGGACGTGGATGATCCGAACGGTGATCGAGTCGGGCATGGCGGCCCATTCGTGTGGAGTCAGGTAATCGGGACGTTGGGGTGGCTTCTGCCAGTCAACCAGCCAATCGCCCGGGCCCAAGCGGCGGCCCTGACGAGGCTGGAAGCGGCGGCTCTGATGCAAGCGGCAGACAACATCCACCCCACGCAAGGGCAAGCGGGCCAAGACGGTGTAGGCGCCAAACGCACGATCAGCCAAGAGGATGTCACCGGCTTGCAGTTCAGGCGCCAACCCACGCAGCAGCAGCGGCACTTCATGCGCTGACCAAGGCGATTGGACAGTGTGGAGGATGGCGCCACTGGCCAACGAATACAGACCGCAGAACTGCATCACAGGGAAAGCTGAGCGGCCCTGCCGGTCCCTGAATAGCGCGTTTCAGGATTGGCGGTGCATGCAGCGTGGAAGCCAAAACCGCCTCTCTCAGTTCCTCATTCTCTTCCAATAACCCGCCGTACCGCCCGACCACTACCAGAAGAATATCCGCAAACCGCTGGCAATGGCACAACGGCAGACCGGCCTGGAACAGGAACGTCTCCACGTACTTGAACGCACCAAGGGTTGTGGGATGGACGTAGTTCGCCATCGCCCGCATGCACGCAACTTGAAACTCATGCGCGAAATGCTTGCGGTCATTTGATGGAATTGGAACACCAAGCCTACCCTCAAACCGATCCCAAAACGTCCCCAGTTCGTAGGCTTCACCCGCCTTCCGGGCGAGCCAGACGGTCATAATCCCCGGATGCAGCCGCATCAACGGCAACAGTGCCTGCAATGGCGTAGCAGGCGCGGCAGTTGCCAGATGACTCCGCACCAAAGCGGAGACCGTTTCGGCATCTGCCGGAGAAAGCGGTGACAATCCCAGAATCGGCGGACAGTTCTGCGAGCCACAAAACTCAGCCCACCGCTTGTCGTGCTCTTCTAATCCCGTAACCATTGCATTTCGCAGTCTAACCACCTCCGTTTCTCTCGCCCAGCTTTTCTTCGATCCTTTCTCTTCGATCCGTACTTTCTCTTGGCGAGATGCCTGCCTTTGATGACATCAGCCCAAACTGTCTGTGCTTGCGGGCGACGGGATACGAGGCGGCGGGGTACGTGATCAAGGAGGATTTCCAGAATCCTTGCGACATGCCGGTCAGCGTGATAGGAGAATCGCCCTGCGAAACGTTATGAAACGACAACCACACGACATCAAAGTGCCGCCGGCCCATGATTGGCGCACGACCGACGAAGACGAGATCAACAAGCGCCGGTTGCGGGCGCGCACCGAGGCGCTCCACGTCACCAATACTGACGCCACCCACCCGATCTTCTCCAACTTCCGTGTCAAGTCCGTCAGCGGCATGACCTACGCGGTGGAGATTCGCGATGTGGCGCAGCGGCAGTTCGCCTGTGATTGTCCCGATTTCCGCAGCAACGGGCTGGCCACATGCAAACACATCGAAGCCGTCTTGCTCCAACTGGAAGCCCGATACCGCAGGTTGTTCCAGCAGGCCGCGCGGGACGGCTCGCCGCGTATTGATGTCGTGCCGGATCCCGACCGTGACGCGTTGCGGATCGAACGCAATCAGGAACAATTAGCGGACGGACTGCGACCGGACCGCGCTGGTGATCCGGTTGCGGCGTTGGAGTTGCTCCGGCAAGCCCGCGTGCCCGGCCTGCGTATCTCCCAGGAGGTCGGGCCGTGGCTCGACGCGCGCCGGCAAGCGGAGGAACGCAAACTCATGCGGCGCGATTACGAGGCGAAGGTGCAAACGGGCGAATGGCCACCGCACGAAACGCTCGTGCCGCTGTTTCCCTACCAGCGCGAAGGGATGCTGCACCTGGCATTCACCGAACGCGCGCTGCTGGCCGACGAAATGGGACTGGGCAAGACCATCCAAGCCATTGCCGCCTGCGCCTTGCTCCACCGGCTTGGCAACGCGCAGCGCGTCTTGGTTGTCACCCCGGCTTCATTGAAGACCGAATGGGAAGAACAAATCCAGAAGTTCACTGCCCTGCCCTACCGGCTCGTGTTCGGCGCCCGGCACAACCGGCTCGCTGATTATACCGCCGCGACAGCGCCGTTCTTCACCATCGTCAACTACGAGCAGATGCTCCGCGACGCCCTTGACGTGAACACCCGGCTGCGGCCCGACATCGTTGTGCTCGACGAAGCCCAGCGCATCAAGAACTGGAACACCCAAACCGCCCAAGCCATCAAACGCCTCCGCAGCCGATATGCTTTCATCCTCACCGGCACGCCCATCGAAAACCGCATTGACGAAATCCGTTCCCTCATTGATTTTCTCAACCCCGGCATCCTCGGCCCGCTGTTCCGCTTCAACCGCGAGTACTACGAGCTCGACGACCGCGGCAAGCCGGCCGGCTACCGCAACCTCGACAAACTCCACGCCCGCATCAAACCGTTCATGCTGCGCCGCCACAAGGTGGACGTGGAAACCGAGTTACCGGAACGCACCGAGCGCACCCACTTCGTCCCGCTCAGTCCCGAACAACAAAACCGGTACGCCGATCACGAGGCGCAGGTCGCACGCCTGGTCAGCATCGCCAAACGTCGTCCGCTCACGCAGCAGGAACAGGACAAACTGATGCGCGAACTGGCGATGATGCGCATGACTTGCGACACCAATTACATTCTCGATCCCAATGACCGCAGCTGCCCCAAACTCGTGGAACTGAAAAAGGTCCTCGAAGAATGCCGCGACAACGACAGCACCAAGGTCATCATCTTCTCCGAGTGGGAACGGATGCTCGAACTCGTCCGCGACACCTGTGACCAACTCGGCCTCGGTTACGCCTGGCATACCGGCACCGTCCCGCAACGCCGCCGCCGCGCCGAGATCAACGCCTTCAAAACCGACCCGCGTTGCCGTGTCTTTCTCAGCACCGACAGTGGCAGCACCGGCCTCAATCTCCAGAACGCCAGCGTCGTCATCAACTGCGACCTGCCATGGAATCCCGCCCGGCTCGAACAACGCATCGCCCGCGCCTGGCGCAAACACCAAACCCGCGCTGTCACCGTCATCAACCTCGTTGCCGAAAAGACGATTGAGCATCGGATGCTCGGCACACTCGCCGCCAAGCAAGCCCTCGCCGAAGGCGTGCTCGACCTGCGCGGTGATCTCAAGGAAATCAAACTGACTAGCGGCCGGCAGTCGTTTCTCGCCAAACTCCAGCAACTGGTCGCCGCTGTTCCAGTGGCGCAACCGTCCCGGTCGCGGTCATTGCCGGTCGACCGCGCACAAGCCTTCTGCGACCACGCCCGCGACCTGCTCCACGCCGGCCTTGTGCGCTGCGAAGAGCGCTATCCGCTCGACGGCCCGCACAGCGTTGTCGTGGCAGTCGTCGAACACAACGCCGCCCTCTGGCAGGAGAAACTACGGCCCGTTCATCGCGAGCTGTTCGGCAACGGCCAGTCCGATCCCCTCGCGCCGGTCAAACTCGAAGTCATTGATCGTGCCACCGACGACGCGATCAACCGTCTCATCGAAGCCGGTCTCATCACCCGCACCACGCGCGTCATGCGGTCCTTGCATCCGCCCGCCGAAACCGGCCAGGCGCTCACCGACGCCGAACGCCAGCAAGCTGCAGCCCACCGCGCCAAAGCCGGCCGCAAGCTCAAACTCGCCGCCCTGTTCGGCCAGGAAGATTTCCCCGAAGAAACCCGGCAAGCAGTTCTCGAAGCCATCCACAGCACCGCACGCGCCATCGCCATCGAACTTCGCTTGCCGGAACCGGCGGAAGTGAACGACACGTTGCTGCCACCACTTTCCCGGCACTGGGGTGAATCGCTGCCGCATCTGCGTGAGTTCGTCAGCAATCCCACCGGCAACTGGCAGCCAGTCACCGCGGCGCTCACGACTGCCCTGCAAACACCACCAGTGGCGCGCTGACGAGATCATCGCGGTGGAAATGTAGTAACCTGACGACCAACCTTGTGCTGTATCCGGAATGGCTCAGGATGAGCGACAACAGTCACGAAACCCTTGTAAACTTTGGCGTAGATGGCGATGGCTAACGGTCTTCAGCACGTCGTGGCCGCATCTCAGGCAGTGGCAAGTTCCTGACCGCGCTTGGCGGCCGCCTGCACAGCGGCTGTCATGATGGCTGGCAGTTGGGCGGACAAGACTTTCAAGGCCGCTTCGGTGGTGCCACCCGGAGATGTGACCTTGCGGCGGAGTTCCGCGGGCGATTCGTCGGTCGAGCCCATCAGCTTGGCTGCGCCGAGGACGGTTTGAACGGCAAGCTGCCGGGCCAGTTCCGGATCCAGGCCAGCGTCCCGACCGGCTTGGATGAGGGTTTCGGTGAAGTAAAACAGGTAGGCCGGACCGCTGCCGCTCAGGGCCGTAACAGCGTTCATCTGCGATTCTTCGACGCGAACGCAAATACCCACGGACCTCAGGAGCAGTTCGGCAGCCTGCAAATCGGCCTCTGTGGCATAGGTGCCCGGGCAGATGCCAGCGGCACCGGCGCCAACCAAGGCGGGCGTGTTGGGCATGACGCGGATGACACGGGGTTGACCCGAGAGAGCGCTCTCGATCTGCTGAGTGGGAATGCCGGCCGCGATGCTGATGAAGAGCTTGCCGGCCGGGAAGACGTGGCCCAGCACGGTCTTCATCTGTTGCGGTTTCACGGCCAGCACGATGATGTCGGCCTGCATGCCGGCTTCTGTGTTGTCGGTGAGCGTGGCGACGCCAAAGGCCTTGGCAAAATACTCCAGCCGTTCCGGGCGGATATCGGTGACGATGATTTGCGCGGACTTGGCCGCGCCAGCCTTCAACAGTCCGCGAACGAATGCTTCGGCCATGTTACCGCCACCAATAAAAGCGATCTGCTTATTCTGTAAGCTCATAGTCTCTTCGTTCTCCAAAAATGGCGGTGCCGACGCGGACCATGGTGGCCCCTTCTTCAATGGCCGCCTCGAAATCATGCGTCATTCCCATGGAAAGTTCGCGTAACCCGAGGCGATCACGCAAGCTGCGGAGTTTCCGAAAGCAGGGCCGCA
>JBFZFE010000103.1:0-13973 GCA_041306525.1 Verrucomicrobiota bacterium
GAATGGATTTTGACCGACAGCCTGAAGTTCGCCATGGAACGCGACCCGATGGTGGAGCTCGGTGAGTTGGCGGCGTTGATGCCGCAGGTCGGCGACACGGTGACGATTGACGGCAAGACGCTGAAGTTTGCGCCGATCCAGCCCAAGCAAGTTGGCCCGAACGGTGGGATCGCACTCAATACCGGGCTGCGTCCGCCCAACGCGAAGATCACCTTGCTGGCGTTCACCGTGCTTGATGTTCCCGAGAAGATGACGGTCAAGGTGGGGGCCGGTTTCACGGCCGCGACGCGCATCCAACTCGTCTTGAACGGGGTGCCGGTAAAACACAAGCAGGTGCTCGATCTCGCGCCCGGCAAGTATCCGTTGCTGGTGGTGTTGCGCATGACAGCGAACTGGGACCGCATCGAGCCGAACTTCGCCGGGGCCGCGGCGGATGACATTGCCAAGGCCAAAGAAATGCAGATTGCCGCGGAGAAATTCGCGGCGGCGGCGAAAACCCCGCGTGTGCTGGTCCGGCCGGCAAGCGAGGTGCCTGAAGCTGACCGGCGGAAGATGTTCTGGGTTGCCGACAAGGAACTGGCGGACGCCTGGCTGCGGCTGCACACCCGGGAGGGATTTTGATCATGTTTGGGAATGGACCTTGGAAAGAGGGACGTCAGGTCGCGGTGAGCCTGTGTTACGTCGCGCCAACGCCCGCGCAACTGGAGTTTGTGGCCGCCAATCACGCGCGGGTCGGCATCCGCGCCACGGTGGTGAACGGGCCCGCCGGTGAGTTGCTCCAGACACTGGCGGGACGCAACTGGGATCTCACCACGGCCGAGCCTGCCGGCATGGTCAGCGCCGCGGCTGCCGGGTTGCGGGAGCGTGTCGAGAAGGCGTGTACCGGTAACGATTGGACGATCTGGCGGCTGGACGGCGCGGTGTTGACGGCGCTGGGCGCGGAGGCTCACGGAGCGTTGCTGAACTGGCTGGGCCAGGAGCACGCGCGCGTCTGGTGCGCGCCCGTTCGCGACATCCAGAAGTTCGGGAAACACATCTGATGAAATAAAGTTGCGGAGCAGGAGCGGATTGTGGCGGCAGTGGAGCGGCGGTTGAGTGGTGGAAGAGTTAAGCGCGCTGGTCACCGCCAACCTCCAGCGCGCCACCCGATTGCGGCAGGCTATCCTCCAGCAGGCGTTTACCAATGAGCTGGTGCAGCCGGTCGCTTGACTACCGAGCGGTAAAACATAGTATTACGGGCATGACAAAGACCATTACCAAAGTCGGCAACTCGCAGGGCATCATCTTCGATGCGGCGTTGATGGAACTGGCGCACCTGAAGCCGGGCGACGAGGTGAATGTCGAAGTCCACGACGGTGGCACGATTACGCTCACGCCGATCCGTCCGCGCCCGTCCAAGCAGGAAGTGTCGCGGGTGATCAAGGCGACGATGAAGGATTACGCGCGAACGATGAAGAAGCTCGCGTGAATGTGACACCGGAGAACTGTTTTCCTCTGACGGTGGAAATTGTCCGCGAGATTCACGCGGAGGCCCTTGCCAAGTTCGGCGGGTCGGACGGCGTGCGGGAGATGGCGCTGCTGGAATCCGCCGTCGCCGCTCCGCAAGCCAGCTACGGTGGGCAATCGGTTTACGCTGACGTGACCGAGATCGCCGCGGCGTATTTGTTCTATCTCTGCCGGAATCACCCGTTCATTGACGGCAACAAACGCGCCGCGCTGGGCGCGTGCATCGTGTTCCTCCGGTTGAATGGGATTGAACCGAAACCGGACGCGTCGGAGTGGGAGGAGCTAACTTTGGCCGTTGCCGCGAGCGTCTTGGATCGGGACGAGACCACCGCCCGGTTGCGGAAGCTTCTTCCGAAGACCTCATGAGCAACGCCCCACAACTCGTCCAGAAACTCTGGAACTCCTGCGACATCCTGCGCGACGGCGGACTGTCTTACCGCGATTACGTCGACAGGCGCAGCTTCGCGGGAAACCGTCGTAAGTGCCCAAGGGGTTCGTTTGGCCGAGCCTCATGTCCAAAGACGGCGATGAACTGGAGTCGCATGCTCGGCGTCATCTTTCGCAAGTGAAGTTGCGGCGGTTGGCTCAGACATCCCTCGCGTCACTTAGGGTTCTGCGGGGTTGGCATCGCCACCGAGTGGGCCGAGGTAGCAGGGGGGGCGTTGCGTGGGGTGGATCAGTCTGCGCAAAGCAGGCATAACTTGTGCGCGATACCGAAGACCCGCGAATGGCGGAGGCGTTTCGCGCACTGGCGACCAGGGCGATTGCCGAGAAACAGCCGGTGCCGTTTGACCGGTTGTTTGGGGATTTCGTGCTGGAGGCCGACAAGCTGGCCGAGGAACGCGCGGCAGCGGCGCGGGCGCGGCAAGACGGTCGGGTCCAAGGTCCAAAGCCGAGTCAGACGAGGCGCGGTCCTCCGCAATCCGAAGTCCAAGGTCAGGAGGCCACGGTCCTGAGTCGGGAGAACAACCGTGAGGCGCGGCGGGCGGCGCTCGATGCAGGAATGACGGCCAGCGGCGTTTTCACCACAGAGGCACAGAGGACGCAGAGCGGGGAAGCGGAAATTGACGGCGGGCGCGCGCCGGTGCGGGTGACTGATGCCGAGGCGGAAAAGCTGGTGGGGCAGGTCAACCGGTTAGGCATGGGAGCGGCGCGGCCTGTGAACGCGTTTGTGCAGGTGGTGGATGGCAAGTACCAAGTGGCCGCCGAAGCGACGGAAAACGAACTCTCACGCGGCGTGGCGACGGTGCAACGGCAACTGGCCGCGGCGCGCGAAAAGATTGCAGCGGGTGACACGGCGCAAGAACCGGTCGCGGCGAAACTGGCGGACATGCAGACGGCGCTCAACGAAGCGCTGCGTGGCCGGCAGGAATCGCGCGCGGCGCAAGAAGCGTTGGATCTGTTGGGCGGCGAGCCGAACCAGGACGGCGCGGTCGGGAGACCGGCGCCGAACGACAAACAGGCGGAGCGGGAGCGACAACGGCGGGAGCGGTCGGCGCCGGCTTCGGTCAAGCAGGCCGAGCAAGCGATGATTTTGCAGCTGGTGCGGACGGCGGAAGAAGACACTGATCTGGGGCGGCAAGGGAACTAACCACAGAGACACCGAGAGCACCGAGTGAAGCCACTGGGGCGGCGGCGGCAGCGGCAGCGGCAGCGGATCTCACCACAGGAACACAGAGTTGGCGTCCATGCCGGGCAAGGTACGGCGGGAAGAGGCAAGTGGCAAGGGGCAAGGCGCGGAAGAAGCAACCACTGAGGCGCAGCGGGCGCAGCATGCGGCCGTGGAAAAGTTGACGGTGGCGGCGGAGAAATTGGGGGTGGCGGCGGAGGCGCTTGCGCGCGCGAAGACGGACGGAGGGGAAGTAACCACAGAGGCACAGAGGGCACGGAGCGGAGCGGACACGTTACCGGACAATTTGAGTGATGCGGAAAAGACGGAAGCCCGGGAGCTGGCGGCGCGGGCGGAGAGTTCGCGACGGACGGCGGCCAACATCCGCGCGCAGATCGAGAAGGACCGGGAGAACCAGCGCAAGTGGCGCAGTCAGTTGAGCCAGGAGCAGATCGCGGACGAAGATCGGCGGATCACGGGTTGGGAGCGGGAAGCCGACCGGCTGGAGAAGGAGGCGGCGGAGCTGGAGCAGCAACGGGCGGAGATCCTTGGGCGCAGCGACCGGCGGCCGGGGCAGGGGGCGCTGGGGGTGGAAGGACAAGGTCCAAGGTCTGAGGTCCAAGGTCTAAGGTCGGAAGAGAAGGCAGCGACCGACGGGCTCACGCGAAGCCGCGAAGGCGCGAAGGAGCAGCCGTTGTTGCAGCGGCCGGAAATGACGAGGCGCCAAGAATTGTCACGGGCGCAGGCGGAGGAAGTGAAGTTCGGCGCGTTGGTGGACCAGGCGTTGGGGTCCATGGATGAGAAAGTGCAAGTGCCGATGGGACGAACGGGCGCAGTGTTGCAGGCGTTGGGGGCGCGGGATTTACCGGTAACGATTGCGGCGGGCACGATCCGCAAGGACACAAAGGCGGGAACGGTGGTAGTGTCCAGATGCGCCCCATGTCCCTGTTCCAGAGCCAGTACGCCACGCTGCGGGTCGCTCCGGTCGGGCCAGAAAAGCTGGTCTGAGAATTGGAGTTTGTCAGGGAATCCCCTATAAAAAAATCAGGGGCATCCCTGATACCGCGGGCGACCGTGTTCTGGTAGATAGCAGCGCGTGATGGTTGCGGGGATCACTCCTCATTGGGAACGGGCACGATTGTGACTGCTGATTACGGACTGGACGATCTCATCTGGCGTGGACGATACCGGCTCACTCGCGCGACATATTCGCCCCGTTGACGCTGACCCTTTCGAGCCTGGAGGCAATCCCTTCAGGCTCGATCGCTTTGGGGGTAGCAGGGTTTCTAAAACTCGACGCTGGTCGCGAAATCGGGGACCAACACGTCGGAATGAGGCCGGGCTTGGCGCAAGGAGGCGGCAAACTCGTTGGCGCTGTCTTCCTCCCCATGGACCACAAATATGCGCCGCAGCGGACCGGTAATCTGATCGGTCCAAGCCTTCAGTTCAGCGCGATCGGCGTGGCCGCTGAACGCGTTGATGGTCTCGACCGTGGCGCGGACCCGGTAGGGTTCGCCGAAGATGTTCACTTCCTTGTGGCCACTGGCAAGGTGGGAGCCCAGCGTGTGGGCGGCGCACCAGCCCACAATGAGAATGGTGTTGCGCGTGTCGCTGATGTTGTTGGCGATGTGATGGCGGATGCGACCGGCTTCGGCCATGCCCGAGGCGCTGAGGATCACGCACGGTTCGCGCAAGGAGTTGATGGCCATGCTTTCGGCGACACTGCCGACGTAGGTCAGGTTCTCCATGCGAAACGGATTGCTGCCGTTGAGCATGATGGCGCGGAACTGGTCGTTGAAGCACTCCAGGTGGGTGCGGAAAACCGCCGTGGCATTGATGGCCAGCGGGCTGTCGACGAAAACTTTGATCGGCGGGATGCAGCCGGTCGTGGTGAGATGATGCAGCGTGAAGAGGAGTTGCTGGGTGCGACCGACGGCAAAGGAGGGGATGATGATCTTGCCGCGGTTCTGGACCGTGCGGTTGATGATGTTGCACATCTGGGCATTGACGTCACTGAGCGGTTCGTGGTCCCGGCTGCCATAGGTGCTTTCCACCATGAGGTAATCGACCTCCTGCGGGATTTGCGGGTCGGGCAGGATGTCATTGTTGCCGCGGCCCAAGTCACCGCTGAACACCAAGCGGGCCCGCTGGCCGTTCTCTACAAGGTCGAGCACCACGATGGCGGAGCCGAGGATGTGACCGGCATCCAACAGCGTCAAGGTGACGCCCTCCAGAATCGGCGTGGAAATGGACTCCCCGTCGGTGGGCGCGAACTGTTTCAGGCTTTCGGTGGCGTCGCGCTGGGTGTAGAGCGGGGCGATGGGCGGGAGACCCTTTTTCGCCCTTTTCTTGTTCACAAACAGGGCGTCCTGCTCTTGGATGTGTGCGCTATCGAGGAGCATGAACTGGCACAGGTCGGCGGTGGCGTGGGTGCAATGAATTTTCCCGCGAAACCCGTCGCGACACAAAATCGGGATGATGCCGCTGTGGTCGATGTGGGCATGGCTCAAGACCATAGCATCCACCTGCGCCGCGTCGAACGGCAGTTTGGTGCTGTACTCGACCGATTTCTCGCGGCGGCCCTGGTAGAGGCCGCATTCCAAGAGGAGTCGTTGGCCGTTGATTTCGAGCAGGTATTTCGAACCAGTGGTTCGCTTTGCCGCACCGTAGAATGTCAGTTTCATCAAATCCTTACTTGGGGGTCAGCAACACGAGCACACGTTGCCGGCTGGTTACAATCGCGCCGTCATTGGCAATTGCGATGACGAGATAACCTTCGAGTGTCTGGTTTTCAACCACGCGCAGGGCGTCCATGCGTCCCGGCAAGTTCAACAACGCCGCGTACTTGCCGGGTTCCTCCAAGCCCGAAGTGCCATCCACGCGCGGGGAGGCGACGACGAGTGGTTCGGGCGGCGTGATCGGCAGGCCTTCATAGCGCTTGTAGGAGATGAACGGCGCCAGCTGCATGCCGGTCGGCACATAGCGGAACATCTTGTCCTCGGCGTCGTGGGTGTCCGAAACCTCGACATAGCCCAGGATCGCCAGCTTCGTCAGTGATTCGGGGTACTCGGCGTGGCGGGCAAAATACTTGTCCAACGCGCTGCGCACGCGTGTCGTGCGAATGCGGTTGATGCCGTTGTTGATGGCGCCCGTCAACGCACTGCTGAAAAGCACCGCCCGCTCCGATTTGCCCTGGAAATAGGGCGCGTTCTGAAGGCGTTGACGCAACATCAGGTAGGCGTCCATCGCGGATTGGTCGTTTGATCTTTCGATCAGCTCGGCCTGTTTCAGCAACGCGATGTCGATCCAAGGCGCGGAGCCCAGTTTCTTCGCCAGCCCCTGCAGCAGGATGCCGGCGTCCTGCTCGCGTTTCTTGGCCACCAGTGCGACGGCTTCCCGGTAATGCGCGAAGAAGATCTCGGGATCTTGGAGCGCCGCGGCCGGGGGGGTGACAGGACCGGTCGGTGTGGGATTGGTCTGGGCCGATACCGGCGCAGCTGCAATGGCCGTTAGGGCCAGCAACACCAACAACGAACGCATCTGCAATGCCGCGAGCATGACCTCGGCGCACACATTACCGGGCGGCTTCGCAAAAGGCAACGAGCAACAGGGCGACGACGGCAACTATTTCAGCTGTCCCCAGACTGCCGCGGCGCATTGACGGAACGCCAGCGCAGCGGCGCTGTCCGGCAGGGCCAACGTGACCGGCTCGCCGCGGTCGCCGTACTCGCGAATCACGCTGTTGAGCGGAATCTCGCCGAGAAACGGCACGTTGAGGCGGACCGCTTCCTGGCGCACGGTGCCATGACCAAAGATGTCGTCGGATTTCCCGCAATGCGGGCAGACGTGGTAGCTCATGTTCTCCACCAGGCCGAGAATACGCACGTTGACCTTCTCGAACATCACCAACCCGCGGCGCACCACTTCCATCGCGACTTCCTGGGGCGTGGTCACCACGACGCCGCCGTCCAACGCGATCATCTGGACCAGCGAAAGCTGGGCATCACCCGTGCCGGGCGGCAAATCCACCAGCAGCACGTCGAGTTCGCCCCAGTTGACCATGTGCGCGAATTGTTCAATCGCCTTCATGATCATCGGTCCGCGCCAGATCACCGCCTGACCGGGGTCCAACAGCAACGCCATGCTCATGATGCGCAGCCCGAACTTCTCCACCGGGTCGAGTTTCTCGTTCGTCACCGTCGGCCGGTCCACCGCGCCGAGCATCTTGGGTACGGTCGGGCCGTACACATCGGCGTCCATCAACCCTACTTTCAACCCGAGGTCGGTCAACGCACAGGCGAGATTGACGGCGACAGTTGATTTGCCGACGCCACCTTTGCCGCTGGCGACAGCGACGACGCGCTTCACGCCGGGTAATCGCACGGCGTTGGGCATGCCCGACGGCGCCGTCGGAGCGGGGGGCGGTTGCACGGCGTTCATCTGCAGCTTGACCTGGCCAACGCCCGGCAAGGCGCGCAACGCTGATTCCACGTCGCGCTGGATTTGCGCCGGCGCGCCGGGGTCACGGCTGCTGACTTCGAGCAGGAGGCTGATGTCGTTTTGCGGCGTGACGGTGATGGCTTTGACAATGCCGAAGCTGACAATGTCGCGGCTCAAGCCGGGGAACTTGATTTGTTGCAGTGCAGCACGGACCTGTGTCTCGGTAAGGGAATCGGGCATGATGGGATGAAGGTTAGTTGTTTTTGGCAGCGGCTTTGCGTTTGGTTTGTCCGGCGAGCAGATCATGCCGCGCCAGCAGATCGGCGAGGGTGGTGCGCGAGAGCACTTCGTTGACGCGGTTCTGTGCTTCGCCGAAAATTCCGCACAGCGCGCAGTTGCCGAGTCGTTTCTCGTCCATCACGCACTCCGGCTTGTTGGTGACGCACTTGGCCAGCGCAAACCCGCTCTCCACGCTGTCGATCACCTGTAACACCGTGATCGCCGCTGGCGGCTTGGCGAGGCGAAACCCGCCATGCGCGCCGCGCACCGATTGCACCAGACCGGCTTTGGCCAGGGATTGGAAAATCTTGGCCAGAAAACTCTTCGGCACACCCTCCGCATCGCTGATCTCGTCCACCATGACCGTCCGTTCAGCGGGTTGCCGGGCCAGATAGAGAAGACCGATGATTCCGTATTCGCCTGCGCGGGTGACTTGCATAGCTAAATAAGACTAACTGACTCCTAATTGCGCGCAATATACGGACCCCCCCCCGGATGTCAACGCAGCCGTGCGCTCGCTTGCCTTCTGGCGGGGCTCGTCGTAAGACTCGACCGCCCCATGAAACGCTTGGAAATCACCAAACAATCCCGCACCCTCGTGGTTCTGCAGGACGGACGCGAACTACTCCGCACCAACATCGTGACCGGCCGCAATCCGGCCGACAAACAGCGCGAGGGCGACCTCGCCACGCCTGAGGGCGAGTTCTATATTTGCTACAAGAATCCCAACAGCAAATACCACCGCTTCCTCGGCCTGAGTTATCCCAATCGCGAGGATGCCGCCCGCGGTCTGCGGGACGGCTTGATCACACCGGCCGAGCATGAACAAATCTGCACCGCCATCGCCCGCCAGGAATGTCCGCCTTGGAAAACCGCTCTCGGCGGCGAAGTCGGCATCCACGGTCCCTGTCCCAACGTGACTTGGACCCATGGCTGCATCGCGCTCACGGTCGCGGAAATTGAACGGCTCTACGACCTGCTCGACATTGGCGACGAGGTCGTGATCCGTCCGTGACCAACCGCGTCTTCATTTATCCGCTGCTGCTGCTCTGTTTGCTGTTGAGCCTCACGCTTTGGCGGCAGGGCGCGCGCTGGCATGCCGGCCCGTTCTGGCAACTCGGGTTGATCCTGCTGGCCGCTGTTGCCGGCTTGATCTTTCAAGAGCTGACCGGCTTGGTCTTTGTCGCCTGGTTCCTGTTTCTCCTGTTCGTCGTTGCCCCACGTTTCTGGACGGGCTTGGCTTGGCGGCGATTGATGGCTGGCGAGTTTGGGGCGGCTGCCAACGCCTGGCAGATGGCCGCGATGCTGGTCTGGGGCGGCCCCGGCCAAGTCCTGCGCACCTACGCGACGGCGTTGCGACGCTGGGGCGCGGCGGACCGAACGGGAGCCGAGCAGATCATCCGCGAACTGCTCCACCAGCCGATGCCGGTCACCGCCGCGGGCGCGATCAACGTCTGGTTGCTTTCCGTCTTGGTCGCCGGTCGGGAATGGGCAACGGTCGTCGAATTCTACGAGGACGATGGCGACTGGGGAACACTGGCCAATGCGACTCAGGCCCGTTTACTCGTCGCGCGCGCTTATGCCGAGGCGGGGCGCTTCGACCGCGCGCTGCGCTGCCTGCAATTCGTCGCGCTCGCCCCCCGCACCGTTGGCGAACTTGCCCGGCAACTCTGGGCGGCGCGCGTCACTGTCGCCGCGCTTGCCGGTGACGCAGCGGAAACCGAGCGGCTGCTGCGCCAACAGGCCGGCACGCATCGCCGCGGCTATGAACGCTTCGCCGCCACGTGGCGCGGACGTTGCGCATTGGCCAACGGCGACCTGAACGAAGGCCAGCGTCAACTCACCCGGGCACTGGCGCTGACGCCGCTGCCGGCGCAAGCCTGGCGCGCGGCGCTTGCCGGTTATCTGCGCGACGCACAGAACCTGACCGTTCCCAGCTTACCGGCTGCGACCACTGCGGAGTATCAGCATGGACAAGCGCTGTTGCAGGGCGCCCGGCAAACCGCCGCGCCATGGCGAGCGTTGTTGGAGGTCGAGGCCCCGCGCGGCATGGTCCTGGCGTTGCTCGTCGTCCTGGCGTTGGTCTGGCTGGCGGCGGTGACAACGGCGCAATGGTGGCCGGACCTGTCGCTGATCGAGGCGTTGGGCAACCTGCAAGTGGCCGTGCGCAACGGCGCCTGGTGGCGCCTGGTGACGGCGTTGTTTCTGCATACGGAATGGTGGCACCTGTTGATGAACGCGACCGGGCTGTGGGTGTTCGGGGCCGCGGTGGAACGGGCCTTGGGGCGCGGACGGATGCTGCTGGTCTTTGTGATGGCCGGTGCGCTTGGGAATGCGGCCAGCGTGTCGCTGGCCAACTATGATGTTTCGCTGGGCGCCAGCGGGGGCGTGTTCGCCTTGCTCGGGGCGTTTGGGGTGCTGATGTACCGGCTCGATGTGCCGTTGTATGCGCGTTACCGAAGACAGTTGCTGCTGCTGCTGACGCTGATGGTCAGCGTGGACCTGAGCATCGGCGGGCTGGAGCCGCGCGTGGACAACCTGGCGCATGCCGGTGGGCTCGCCGCGGGCGTGTTGTTGACCTGGTTGTTGACGGCGGGGCAAAAGCGTGGACAGCCGCGACGCGCGCACCTATAGTCTGGCTCCGTTTCATCATGAAAAAAGTTGTCGCGATTCTTGTTGTGCTGCTCATTGCCGGGGCCCTCGGCTGGGGCTGGCGCGTCCGCCAAGCCCAAGGCAAACGCCCTGACGCCGGGTTCAAGGACGACGATGTCGTGGTGGTGAAACGACGCACCATCGACTCGGTCGTCGAGGCGATTGGCGAGGTCCATCCCGCCAACCAAGTGCAGGTGAAATCCGAAGTCAGCGGCCGGGTGCAAACCGTCGACGTCATCACCGGTCAACTGGTCAAGCGCGGGACGTTGCTGGCCACGCTGGATGATACCGATTTGCTGACCGAGAAGAGCGCGGCACAAACAGAGATTGACGGGGCGCAACTGCGGCTCGACAAAGCACAGCGCGATTTCGACCGGCAGCGCGATCTCCATCGCGAGAAACTCGTTTCCCAGGAAGTCTTTGATTCCGCCCGCACGACACTCGACCTCGCCCGCAACGAGATCGAGAAATCGCAACGCCGCCTCCAGATCGTCGAGGACAAACTCAGCAAGGTCCGCATCCTCGCGCCTTTTGACGGCACGGTTCTGAATGTGGCGGTCAGCAAAGGCCAGGTCGTCTCGGGAGCGACGGGCGTCGCGCAGGGCACCGATCTGATGAGCTTTGCTGATCTCAACGAGATGGTCATTCGCGCCCATGTGAACCAGGTTGACGCCGCCAAGGTCCAACCCGACCAAGTGGCGCAGATCACGGTCGACTCCTTGCCGGGCACCCAGCTGGCCGGCAAAGTCACCCTCGTCGCCCCGCAAGCGACCATGAAGAACAACATCAAGGGCTTCACCGTCGATGTCCTCATCACCGAGTCCGACCCGCGGCTGCGGCCCGGCATGAACGCGAACCTCAAGTTCCCCGTCGCCCGTGTCGAAAAGGCGATTGCCGTGCCGATCTCCGCGGTGTTCCTGGAGGAACGCGAAAAAGTCGTTTACCTGCGCAGCCCCAATGGCCCGCAACGACGCGTCGTCACGGTCGGCATCGCCGACTTCCGTCATTGCCAGATCCTCGACGGCGTGGCGGACGGCGACACCGTCCTGCTGCGCCGCCCGGCCACCGCCCAACCCAAACCGTAGCATGGCGCTTATCGAGCTTCGCGACGTCAGCAAGACTTACCGCCTCGGTGACGAGGAAGTCCGCGCCTTGGACCACGTCAACGAACAGATCGAAGCCGGTGAGTTCGTCGCCATCATCGGCCCCTCTGGCAGCGGCAAATCCACGTTGATGCACATCCTCGGCTGCCTCGACACGCCCAGCGATGGCGCGGTGATGATTGATGGTCTGACGGTCACCAACGCCTCCGCCCGCGAGTTACCGGCCATTCGCAACCAGAAAATCGGATTCATCTTCCAGTCCTTCAACCTCCTGCCCAAGCTCACCATCCTCCAGAACGTCGAGCTCCCGATGGTCTATGCCGGTCTTTCGGTCGCCGAACGCCACCAGCGCGCCACCGCCGCGCTGGCAGCCGTCGGCCTGGCCGACCGGCTCAAACACCGTCCCAGCCAGCTCTCGGGCGGCCAATGCCAGCGCGCCGCCGTTGCCCGCGCCCTAGTCAACAACCCCAAGATCATCCTCGCCGACGAACCGACCGGTAACCTCGACACCCGCACCGGCGCCGCCGTTCTGGAACTGTTCCACGAACTCCACCGCCAAGGCCGCACCATCGCCATCGTCACCCACGACCCCGACATCGCCCGCGTCGCCCAACGCGCCATCGAGATCCGCGACGGTCGCATCGTGCCGCACCCCGCCGCCGTGCCTGCCGGCCAGAATGCCGGACCCCAAACCGTGGCCCGGTAGCGGGCGGCGACTGACGCGGCGGCGTCATGGAATACGCGCGGCAGCTCCACAAATGTGGCTTTCCCCGTCTTCCCGCGATGATTCATCGCCGCCGGGTTGCTCGAAACCGGTGGCGTGCGCCTCCACCACGACCAGACCCTCTACAACATTGGGCGCGGATCACCGCCACCAGTTTTACCAACGAATACCACTGGGGCAGTTTCAAGGGCAACCCCGCGTCCTTGATGGAGAAATACTTCGATGCCCACCTGTATTTCGCCAATTGGGGAACGCGTCATTTTATGCTCCGATTGCCGGCGGGCTTGCTGCCGGCAGATGCAGTCGAACCGTATTGCGCGGGGTACGCGCTGTCGTCCCGCGTACGGGGCGAGCACCATGTCCTTTCTTTTCTGTCGGAGATCGAAGAACCGAAATGGGACGATGACGGCGGCGACCTGTCGGCGTTGATTCCGCTGCGGGCCAGTTTGCGAAGCGGCGATTACTGGTGCCTGTACCTTGGATGGTTGCTGGGCGTCGAACAAGGCGAAGTTGACGACGAGACACTGGAACCGCCGGTGCCGCCGGGATTGAAGGACTTGGACGGATCGTTGCAGGCTTTCGCCGATTGCCTGCGAATCAGTCCCGACCTCATCGTCGCCGCCGCCGAAACCAGCCCGGGACGGCGGCCAACCACCGTCCCGCGCGAGCGCCTTGCCGAGCAGATCGCCGAACTGCCGGCAGCGGAAAAAGATGACTTCCTCGTGCGGTTGGTGGAAACCGCAGATACCAGCCTGGTTTGGGAATGGAAGCACCGCATTCTGCAGGACATTCCCTGTCAGCCCACCGGTAACGGTCAGGTGCGAAAGGTGGCCGAGTTGCTGGCGCGAGCCGAAACGATCCGTCAGTGCCGGGAGCGCGCCGAAGCCGACCGCCAAGCTCGCGAGAAAGCTCAGCGCGAACGTGAACAGGCAGCACGGCGCGCGGCCTATTTGGATTCGCTCGCAGGCCGGGAAGGAAGCCTGTGGCAAAAAGTCAGTCAACTGATCGCCACCAAGCAACCGAAGCGTTACGACGAAGCCGTGTCAATCCTCAAGGACCTCCGCGACTTCGCCGAGCGAGAGGGTAACCAATTGCGATTTACGCAAGCCGTGGAAAAACTGCGCGCCGATCAGTCCCGCAAACCATCACTGCTCGACCGCCTCCGTGCCGCCGGGATGTAGGACGACACTGGCCTGTTCAGCGTGGGATGCTCTTTGTCTGGTGCGCCAGTGCCCGGAGAATCGCGTCCAATACGTCATCGAGACGTTTGCCAACGTCTTCGGCAAGAAACCGCAAGATCTGGTAGTCATTCTCCTGCAACAGCACATCCTTGCGCCGGTCCCGCCGATACGCTTCCACACTCTCCAAATGTTGTGCCCCATCCAATTCGACCGCGCCCCGCGCCTTGGCACAGACCAGATCCACTTCCATCCGACCACAGCCGTCGAACGGGATCGGTAATTCGGCGTTCAATTGAAACTTGCCGGCGGTTGTGGGTAACGATTCCAAGCGCCGGTAAAGAAATGCTTCGGTGGCACTGCGCGCCCGTTGCTCACCGTCAGCGCCAAGTCTTATTGAGTGAGCCGCGCCCACGAATAAACGCGCCAGAGGCACATCGACTCCATCGCGCACCAAGCGGCGGACACTGGCAGCGTAATCT
>JBFZFE010000104.1:0-3627 GCA_041306525.1 Verrucomicrobiota bacterium
CAGGATGTTAATGGCCGTGACGGGGTGCTGCCCGACCGGAAAGATTTGTTTCCAGTCATCCTTCATGCTGACGACGATCCAGCCGTCCTTCTTCGCCTGCTCACCAAGCGCTGGCGGGAAGACACCCAGTTTAACATCTGGCAATCCGCGGGCCGGACCGTAGGCATATTCGCGCTCCGCATCATCATGCAGGATCAACAGCATAAACCGCGCGCCGCTGCCGCCCTGCGTATATTCCAACATCTGCTGGTCACCAGTGGAATTTCCGAACGCCATGATGGGCCGGCGGCCAATGTGCTGGTGGATGGCGACAGGTTTGCCGTCTTTATCACCGTTAAAGTTCAGCTGCGGCAGGCGCACGAGGACGGGCTGACCATCTCGTATTTCAAACTTTGTCTGGATGCTGCTGCCGACGACCTGTTCCGGCGGGATGCCATAAACCTGTTCCGACCAGGCACGCATGAACTCGATGCCGCCGGCGGAAATGATATAGTTCTTGAAACCGTTCGCGCGCAGGTAGGCGAGCAGTTCGAGCATCGGCTGATAAACACACTCGGTGTAAGGCCTTTTGTATTTTGGATGTTTCGCGGTGGCGAGCCAGTCCTTGACGATCTGCTCGAATTCCACCGTGGTCATGCCCGCGTGCGTGGCCATGACGAGTTCGAGGAGTGCTTGGTCACCGCCGGCGAGTACGGCATCAAAATCACCCTTGAGCAGCGAGGCGAACGGTTCCTTGTCCTCCCATTCGGGATGCTGAGGCGCAAGGGCCTGCACGCGGTCTACCCCGAAGAAGAATTGAACGGGCACCGGCTGTTCGCACCAGAGCGTGCCGTCGTTGTCGAAGACGGCAATGCGCTCAGCCGGCGGCACGTAGCTCGGACCGGACTCATCGGTGACCGCAGCGACAAAATCGACGATCGCCTGTTTGGTCGGGGTGTCGCACCAGCCTGGCAGGGCTTCATTCAGCGATTGCATCTCTCACTCCTTTCAATCTCTCGCATGGTATCTCTGGTCTATAAAGTCGAACACGACCTGATCGTACCACCACAGCCGTTGAAACAGGGTACGGGCTTTTTCGAACGCGGGGCGGACGGCTGGTTTGGACGCCGCAACGTGCTCAAGGATGCCGGCGATGGTGCGCCGGCCGTCAATTGCTTCTACCAGCTGCTGTTCGGTGGAGTCGACGAACAGTACCAGGTCTGGGTCGCTGTGGTTGCGGTTGATGAGCGCCGCGGCTGCGCCGGCGGGCAGCCGCTGGCGCACGATGATGGTCTCGGGCAGGCGCAGCGGCGTGAAGCCGAGCCAGTCGTCGCCGTCGAAACGCGGCAGGCAGCGGTCGCCGGTCTGGTCATGGCGGTAGAGGATTACGCTGTGACGAACCATATTGCCGCGAAATAACTCCATGACCGCATACTGCTCCTGCAGGGGCAGCTTTGCCGGACGGGAAGCGTGCGGTGTGGATGCAAAACTGCCGCATTGGGGCAGGTAAGACGCCTGCCTTACCCAACGCCCAAAGGTCATCCCGCAGCTTTCGATGAGGTCAAAAAGCTGTGGGACCGTGTAGGCGCGATCCTGGGGGTTGAGCAGCGCGTCAGCAAGACCTGCTTTACTGCCAAAGTCTGGCGACTCGCCCAGCAACCTTGCGAGTGGATGAGTGGGTGGCAAAGCCGTCAGGGTGTTGGCCAGCTCCCGAATCTCTTCATCCGAAAGGCAAATATTCAGCCGGCGGCAATACTCCTGCAGCATGTACACCCCGACGCGGCCATAGGCGGCATACACCATCAGGTTCAAGGCGCCGTCGCAGTCCAAAACCTCCTGCAAGGCGCGCAGTCCTGTCTGTGGATCGGGCAGGTGGTGCAGCACGCCGGTGCAGACGATCAGGTCAAAGACCTCGCCCAGCTCGCCCACGCGCTCAAGCGGCAGCCTGTGAACGTCCAGATTGGACAGCCTGTATTTTTGTTTTAGCGCCAGTGTGTGGCGGATGCTGGCCTTACTGAGGTCGATGCCGGTCACATGAGCAGACGGACGGCGGAGGGCATGCTTGGCCGCCTGCGAAGTGCCGCAGCCGGCCACCAGCACCCGCAGGTCCTCGCGGTAGGGCCGGCGAGGCCAATGCAGGTGGAAGTCAGCGCGGCGGCGGTTCTCGTCCTGCCAGCGCCGGCGGTAGCTATCGAGATCGTCAACGGGCGGCGGATAAGGATGCAGGTCGTAGAACGCCCGCACAGCCTCGCGGACGTCTTCGCCTGCCTTCGGGTCGGTTTCTCGCTCTTCCATGCCGCACTATCCAGACCGCATTACGCGCCGCAGACGCAACCAGCCCTGGCTGGTTGCGTCTGGCGCTCACCTTGAGGTTTAGTAATCGAAGCTCTGTTCCATCTTCTTCATGATGTCGTCCACGGTAAAGCTCGCCGACTTCATGCGCGGCGGGAACTCCTTGAACGTTTCCAGGAATTGCCGGACTAGGAACTGGGCGGCATAGGTCAGGTAAACGCGGTCAATCATCCAATCCCAATAGGTGTTGGAGGTGATGTCTGCCCGCTCGAAGGGATCGGTGCGCAGGTTAAAGATCTTGGGCACGCGCAGGAAGACGAACGGCTCGGCCCAGATCATGACGGTTCCCTGAACGCGCTGCTCGGCGAAGACGAACTTCCAGTTGTCGTAGCGCAGCCCCACCAGGTCGCCGTCGTCAGAGAAGTAGATCAGGCCGGGCCGTGGGCCCTTCTCCTCTTGGCCGAGGAAGTAGGGTAGAAAGTTGTAGCCGTCGATGTGCACCTTGAAGGTCTTGTCGCCGGCATGGTGCCCCTTCTTCAGCTTCTCGGCGATATCAGGCTCGCCGGCCGCTGCCAGCAGGGTGGGCAGCCAATCGGTGTGGCTGATGATGTCGTTGGAAACGGTCCCGGCCTTGATCGTGCCGGGCCAGCGGACCATCTCCGGCACGCGGAAGGCGCCCTCCCAGTTAGAGTTTTTCTCGTTGCGGAAGGGGGTCATGGCGGCGTCGGGCCAGGAGTTCATGTGCGGACCGTTGTCGGTGCTGTACATGACGATGGTATCGTCGGCAATGCCCAGCTCATCCAACAGGTCCAGCATCTGCCCCACCTGCTTGTCGTGCTCTACCATGGCATCGTGGTAGTAGGACTGCCAGCGGCCGGCCTGGCCGAGGATCTCTTCCGGCGGATGCACCCGGAAGTGCATCCAGGTGGTGTTGAGCCAGACAAAGAAGGGCTGGTCGTCCTCGTGGGCGCGCGTGATGAAATCCTTGGCGGCGCCGACAAACTCGGTGTCGCAGGTTTCCATGCGTTTCCTGGTCAACGGGCCGGTGTCCTCGATCTTTTGCTTGCCGACACGGCCCCAACGCGGCTGTTCGGTGGGATCGTCCTCCTCGGTTGCCCAAGAGTGGATGACACCCCGTGGTCCAAATGTCTTCTTAAAGTTGGGAAAGTCCTTTTCCGGCGGATAGTCGACGTTCTCCGGCTCTTCCTCGGCGTTGAGGTGGTAGAGGTTGCCAAAGAACTCGTCAAAGCCGTGGGCGGTGGGCAGGTACTTGTTCTTGTCGCCAAAGTGGTTCTTGCCAAACTGGCCGGTGGCGTAGCCCAGCGGCTTGAGCAGCTCGGCGATGGTGGCGTCCTC
>JBFZFE010000105.1:0-4624 GCA_041306525.1 Verrucomicrobiota bacterium
GTGTGCTCTTCCGATCTATCGCCGTAGTAGATCTTCGAGAGACCGTGTTTGCCGAGGTGCTTCAGCAGGTACGCTGGGCGAGGACGACGTGCTCCCAAACGGTCGCGCTCGATGTCGGCGGCTTGTAGGGATCGTCGGGGTTGCGGAACGGGACCTGTTCATCGAGCACTGCGAAGTCGCCGGTCTCCTTGAGGTAGTAGGAGAGTGCCATGATCATCAAGCTCGGGCTGTCGGCGTAATCCTGGAGGTCGAGGATGTTGATCGGAAGCCGCCAGGCGCGGATGCATTTACCGCTGGGGAACTGTTTCGAGAACACTTCCTTCAGGCAGGCGCGGGCCTTGGCGGGATCGTTCAGCCGGTGGCCGAAGATGTCTTGCAGGATGTCGCGGTAACCGCGACCGATGACGCGTCCCCAGCGGGCGACGAAGCGGAGTTGGTGCGGGAGCCAGACGTTCATCCAGCGATCGAACTGCTCGTTGCCGGTCTCGACACGGATGCTCTCGCGCGGCGCGGTCAATGCGGTGAAAAGTTTATCGGGCTGACCGGGCGAGAGATATTTTGCGATGAGCTTTTTCCCTTCGGCGACCGATTCGATCATGCCCAGCAGGCAGTTGATGGTGACGGTCTGACCGGGTTTCAGCGTGAGTTCGTGGCGCAACGATGCGCCGAGCCATTCGGTACCGGCCTCGGGGTTGTGCAGGTTACCGGCTTCGACGGCGAGCGGGTTGTGATAATCCCGGTAAGGTCCGAGGAACTCGTCGCGGCTCACCGTCGCGCCATTCACGGGGGTGTCGGACGCGAGGAACGCCTTGAACTTCGGCGCGGGAACTTCACGCAGGAGTTGATGCCGAACACGGCGCGCGCGTCGGCTTCGTACCGGCCGCCGATGACGGCGATGAAATCCATCAACGTGCTGCCGCCGGTCAGGTGCATTTCGAGGTAGGGGAACACGCTCAGCTTGCGCGTCTGCTTGCCGGTATTGGTGACGGTGATCGTCCAGTACTCGACGGCGTCGGCGACATCGGGCACGAACACGCGCCAGCTTGCGTGGATACCGGCAACTTTGGATTCGTTGATCTGGTAGCCGAGCCCGATGCGGCATTTCCAGCCCGGCAGGACTTTGTTGCCGGGCGCGCCCGTCAGCGACCAATACTTGCCGGTCAGATTGTCGCGGAGATAAACGAAACGCGGCCCGCCGTTGCCGTCGCGGTCCTCGGTGAGATTAGCGCGCAATCCCTCGCCGCGCGGCTGCCAGAAGCTCGCGCCGGTGCCGAATTGGGTGAGATTGACGACGTACTCGTCGTTCACCAAGAAGTTGTGCCAAGGCCGCGGCGTGAGCGGGTTGGTGAGGATGTACTCGCGAGTATTAGCAGAGAATTGTCCATGCTTCATGTGGAAAGTGCGCCCGGAAACGGAACTGCTCCTGAGGGAACTGCTCCGAATCGGCGGTCGGCGTGGCAATGACGTCTCAATCAGTTCGGCGGTAAGCTGCGCGGCTACTGGCGTTTCTCGTCTTTGAACAGCTTGTACTCGACGCTGTCAACGAGGGCTTCCCAGCTTGCTTCGATGATGTTGTCATCGACACCGACCGTGCCCCAGATGTCTTTGCCATCGGTGGACTCGATCATGACGCGTGTCTTGGCGGCGGTGGCCAGTTGGGAGTCGAGGATGCGGACCTTGTAATCGACGAGCCGGACTTCGTTGATGCTGGGGTAGAACTTGGTCAAGCCGTTGCGCAACGCGCGGTCCAGCGCATGGACGGGGCCATCGCCTTCGGCCACCATGTGGACGAGTTCGCCTTTGACGTCGATTTTGACGCTGGCCTCGACGATTTTGTGACCATTCTCGCCATGGCGATCCATGATGACCCGGTAGGCGAGCAGGTTGAAGAACGCCTTGTGCCGTTTGAGAAGCTTTTGCACGAGGATATGGAAACTGGCGTCGGCGGCCTCGTACTCGTAGCCGGCATGCTCCTGTTGTTTCAGTTGTTGCAGGATTTCGCGCGCTTCGGGCGAATCCTTCTGCAGCTGGATGCCCATTTCATGGGCTTTCATGAAGATGTTGCTGCGGCCGCTCAGTTCGCTGACGAGCACGCGGCGGCGGTTGCCGACCAACTCGGGCACGATGTGCTCGTAGCTGTGGGCGACTTTCTCGACGGCATTGACGTGGATGCCGCCCTTGTGGGCAAACGCGGTGGCGCCGACGAATGGTTGGCGGATGTCGTGGCGGACGTTGGCCAGATCGTCGACGAACTGCGACAACTCGCGGAGATGGCGCAGGTTTTCCTTGGCGATGCAGTCGATGCCCATTTTCAACACGAGGCAGGGAATGACGCTGGTCAAATTGCCGTTGCCGGTCCGCTCGCCGTAACCGTTGATCGTGCCCTGCACCTGGCTGGCGCCGTTCTCGATGGCGGCCAAGGCATTGGCGACGCCCAGCCCGCAGTCGTTGTGGGGATGGATGCCGAGGGAGCACTTCAACACCTTGCGCACTTCAGCAACGATGCGACTCACTTCGCTGGGCAGCGTGCCGCCATTGGTGTCGCACAGCACGACGTAGTCCGCCCCGGCTTCCTCGGCGGCGGCCAGTGTCGCCAGCGCATAGCCGGGGTTGTCCTTGTAACCATCAAAAAAATGCTCGGCATCGTAGATGACTTCCTTGCCGAGCTGTTTGAAGTAGCGGACGGAGTCGCCGATCATCGCGCGGTTTTCGTCCAGCGTGGTGCGCAACACCTCGGTGACGTGCAGGGCCCAGGTCTTGCCAAACATCGTCACGACGGGGGTCTGCGCCTTGAGCAACATCTGGATCTGCGCGTCTTCGGCGCACGTCATCTTCGCCCGGCGCGTGCTGCCAAACGCCGTCACCTTGGCGTGTTTGAAGCGCCGCGTCTGCGCCGCGTCAAAAAACTCCATGTCCTTCGGGTTCGAGCCCGGCCAGCCGCCTTCGATGTAATGAATGCCAAAGTCATCCAGCCGCTCCGCAATGCGAATCTTGTCGGCGCTCGAAAAAGAGATTCCTTCCGCCTGGGCGCCGTCGCGCAGCGTCGTGTCGTAGATGGTGACTGGTTTGGTCATGGGCGAGAGATTACGCGCCGCACGTGAAGACGTCAATCGCGGCACCGGCTTCAGAGCCGGGTGACGCGGGTCAGCGCCCGGCGCCGCGCATCATGTGCGAGCATGGCTTGCTGGAGGCGCAGCATCTCGTCATCCGATATTCCCGGCACTGCAATCTGGCGGCGGATCTGGTCCATTTGCTGGTCGAGCCAGCCGCGTTCCAGGCTGCCGAGGCATTCGGTGGCGGCCAGGAGTGGATCGCCTTTGCGCTGCGCATTGAGCAACAGGGCGGAGAGCAGGCGGTTCTCCGCTTCATCGGTTGTGCGGTTCAACAAGGTGGCCGGGCCGTTCCAATCTCCGCCGGCATGCAGGTCGAGGATGCGCGTCAGCAAAGCGGCGGCCAGACTGTCGCTGAGCCAATGCCGGTCAAGTCGTTCGCCCACCATGTCGATCAGGCGTTCATCGCCCAGCATCAGGTGCAGCAAGGTTTGCTCGGCCGGTGAGCCCGTGGGCCGTTCAAACTCGGCATCGGCCCCGGTGGGCGGTTCCTCTTCCGCGGCGGCGGGACGCGCCCCATGACGGGTCAGGTTCTTCATGGCCTGCCGGACCACCTCCTCGCGGACATCAAGGCGGGCGGAGGTGCGCTGCGCAAAGGTGGCCTGCAAGATCGGGTCGCGAATCCGGCAGAGCCACGGGACCATCTGCTCGGCGATCTGGACCTTGCCGCGCTCGGTGCGGTGGTCGAACTGACGCGAGAGACGTTGCAGGAGGAAATCGAAGAAACCGGGCGCCGTCGCGAGCAGTTCACGCAATTTGTCCGCGCCGTTTTGCTTGAGGAAACTGTCGGGGTCGTCGCCGGTCGGCAGCAGCGCGACGCGGATGGTGATGCCCAGTTCCCAAAGCGCCTCGGCGTTGCGGACTGCTGCCTTCTGACCGGCTTCGTCGCCGTCGAACATCAACACCACCTCGTCGGTGTGCCGCTTGAGAATGCGCGCGTGCTGTTCGGTGAACGCCGTGCCCTGCGGGGCGACGACGTTGGTGAAGCCGGCTTCGTGACAGGTGATCGTATCGAGCTGGCCTTCGCAGACGATGGCGAGTTTGTCGTCCAGAATCGAGCGTTTCGCCTTGTCCATTGCGAACAGGATCTTGCCTTTCTGGAAGATGGGCGTCTCGGGGGAGTTGACGTATTTGGGTTGATCTTTGTCGTTGGTTAGGATGCGACCGCTGAAGGCGACCACGCGCCCCTGGTCATCGCAGATGGGGAACATCAACCGGCCGCGGAACCGGTCATAATGCCCACCGGCATCCTTGCGCAGGACAAGCCCGGCTGATTCGAGGACGTTGACCGAGAACTTCTTTGTCGGCGCCCACCTCAACAGCGTGTCCCAGCCTTCCGGCGAATAGCCCAGCCGCCAGCGTTTGACGGTTGCGGGCGTGATGCGGCGTTTTTCAAGGTACAGCTTCACCGGGCTGGTCTCGGGTTGCTGCAACAGATGTTCGTGGAAGAACTGCGCGGTCTGTTCATGCAGCTTGAAAAGCCAATCCTTCTCATCCCGCGACGGGCCGCCCGC
>JBFZFE010000106.1:0-3491 GCA_041306525.1 Verrucomicrobiota bacterium
GCGTGACAATCCCGTATTGGCGGGCGAGTTCGGTGACTTCCTCGCGCAATTCCTTGTTCTCGCCGCGCAGCCGGATTTCATCGAGCAGGAACCCGATGCGCCGTGTGGCCCAGAGACGCGGAATGAACTCGTGGTCTTTCGCCTTGGCCGCGAACTTCACGTCATAGGCGAACCGTTTCGACTGACCGTTGACCATGCCTTCGATGATCGCAGCGGCCGAACCGTCCCCACTGTAGCGGCCCACGACAATGACCTGATCGCCACGGAACAGATCCGGCAAGGGCGACGGGTACAACTTGGTCGCTTTGATATCACCGGTGAACTTCAGCGTCGGGTCCGCCAGCACCGGTTCTTTGATCTTGGTGAAGAAGTTCGAGACCTTGATTTCGATGTCTTCCTCGGGCAGCACGTACTGGCTGACCGCCCGGGTTTGTTCGGTGATCTTGTCGAGCAGGTGCGTATTGACGTCGTTGCCGATGCCGAAACAGAAGACGCGGGTCTTGCCGGGGTCGGCCTTCTTCACGGCGGCCAGGATATCAGCTTCCTTGGTGTTGCCGATGGTGGGACGACCATCGGTCAGAAAGATGATGACATAAGGGCGTCCATCCTTACCGGGACGGAGCGCGAGCGCCTTGAGCAGCGCCTCCTCAATAGCCGTGCCGCCAATTGGTTTCAGGTCCTTGATGAACGCGTTGGCCTTGTCCCGATTGGCGGGCGTGGCCTCGACGAGCTTGTCGAAGAGCGGCTCGGTCTCGGTGGAGAACCGGATCAACTCGAAACGGTCATTGTCATTGAGGTTCTCGACACAAAACTGCAGCGCTTTCTTGGCTTGCGCGAGTTTCTTGCCCTCGCCCATCGAGCCGCTGGTATCGAGCACGAACGCGACATCTTTGGGAATGGCCTTGCCGGCTTTTTCCGCGGCACCGGGGGAGGCAAGCAGGAGAAAATAGCCGTCCTCACCTGGCTCGCGATAGTGGAGCAAGCTCAAGCCGATGTCTTTGTCGGCACATTGCCAGAAGACCTGGAAATCCGTGTCGGGCTTGATGTTCTTGCCCTCGAACCCGATGGTCGCGCGGTTGTCGCCATGGCGTTTGATCTCGACCTCGTGGCTGGGGGAGTAAACCGATTTGAGTGATTGCTGGGCGTCGAGCTCGATTTTGACGCTGACACTCTTGATCGGGGCGGCCGAGAATTTTTCAGTGTTCAGCGGGTAAAGGTAACCGACCAATCCGTCATCCCCCTTGAGCAGCTGCGAGTAGGAGAGTGTGATCTTTTTGTTCGCGCGCGGCTCGATCGGGAAAATGCGGACCTTGAAGGTGTCGCGGTCAACGTACTCCAACAGCGCCGGGTCCTTCATCTGGCGGACAATGTCCTCGTAAATCTTGCGCGCCTTGTCGGCCGGCAGCAACTCCGCCTCGACCTGCTTGCCATCGATCTCCATCGTGAATTTGTTCAGCTGCGCGCCTTTGGGGACCGGAAACAGGTAGGTGCCTTCGAGGCGTTGGTTGTTGGGATTGTAGAATTCCTGCTCAATGTCAGTGCGCGCGATCTGGCCGGTAACCTTGACGTTCACATGGTGATACACCACCTCCAGCGGCGCGAAATGATAGACCCGCGGCGGCACCGGCCGCGGCCACGGTGGATGATGGGGCGGATGCGGGGGATGCCATGACGGTGGATGATGAATGACAATCAGACCGTCTGCGAAGCCCGGGGCGACCAACCCGAAGAGCGCCAACAAGAGGAGAAACGTCCGTTTCATGCCACACATTAGACCACAACCACCCGGTATGGTTCCCGCCAAATCTGTGTAAAACTTTTACGCCCGACTCGCCCGCCACAACAACCAGAGACCGACGGCTTGGAACACAAAATTTGGGGTCCAGAGAATCAACTCGGGATAGAGGTGCGGTTGGTGACGAAACATGTTCGCAATGACCGTTGTGAAATAGAAAAGCAACGCCAGCCCGAGGCTCAAGGCGATGCCAATCGAGGTCTCGCGTCGACTGGTCTGGATGCCCAGTGGAATCGCCAGCAGCGCGAAGGAAACACACGCCACCGCCATCACGACGCGTTGGTGCGCTTCCATCAGCGCGGCCGCCGGATAGATGCCGCGTTCGCGCAAGTTCCGGATCTCCTGCAACAGCTCCGGATAGAGCAGAACGTTCAGCTTTCGCGCCGCCACCGCCTTCTTGTAAATGGAGCCGAGATCCAGCTCGATGGGGTAACGCTGCGCCGTGGTCCCCGGTCGAATCTTGCTGATGTTGGTCGGGTCCTTGGGATCGCGCAGGTCACCGCGCACATCATACAAATCCAGCACCAGCTTGCGGGCCTGCGGCAGGCCGGTGACCACTCCCCGCCGGGCGCGGATCGTGGAAATCACCTGCTCTTTGTCATCGAGCGCATACAGGGCCACATCGTAGATTTCATTCGCCCGCTTCCGCCCGACATACACGACATAGCCGGGAAACTCCTTGATGTAGGTCCCCTCCTCCAGCAACGCCATCGGCTGGCTCGTGCTCAAGTCCAAAAACAGGGTTCGAAACCGGAATGCGCACGATGGCGCGACAACAGCGTTCACATAGAAGCAGAGCCCCGCCAGCAACACCGCCAACAAAATCACCGGCGCCGCGATCCGTCCCAAGGAAACCCCGCTGGCCCGCATCGCCACCAGTTCATGGTCGGCGCTCATCCTGCCAAACACCAGCAACACCGCCGCCAGCAACGCCATGGGCAAGGTGAAACTCAGCAGGTAGGGCACCAGCAACAACACGATCTTGCCAACCATGAGCACCCCGAGATCCCGGTTCACCAGCAGGCTGGTCAACTCCCGCAGCAACCGCCCCAGCAAAAGCACAAATGTAAACACGCCCAACGAGAAAATCAGGGTGAGGATCGTCTGCCGCGTGATATACTTCGTGAAAATTCTCATCGAAACCGCGGCATGCTTAGCAATTCTCCAACGAAAACACCACGCAAACTTGTCCGCGGCCCGTTCCAGCCCGAACTCGAAACCGCGCTCGCCGCCGCCATCACCGACCACCGCGCCCACCACGGCCCGCTCGCCCCCTTGGCAGTCATCGTCCCAACGCGCCTGCTCGGCCTGCATCTCCAACGCGCCCTCGCCCGCCGCCTTCCCACCGGCCACGCCAACATCTCTTTCCAGACCCTCACCGATCTCCTCCCGACAACCGGCCCGCTCGCCGCCCCACTTCTCCTCGAACTGCTCTGCCGGCAACTCGCCCGGCAAACCGGCGACTACTTTGCCCCGGTTCGTGACACGCCCGGCTTCGCCACCGCGCTGCTGGCCACGTTTACCGACCTCAAAGAAACCGGCCTCGCCAAGCTTCCCGGCAAAACCCCGAAGCTGCGCGAACTCGCCACCGCTTACGCCGCTTTCAACGACTGGCTTGCTGCCCACAACCTCACCACCGAGGCCGATCTTCTGCGCGCTCCGTTCTCCCCTCGCCCGACCCCGAATTTCCTCTACG
>JBFZFE010000107.1:0-3029 GCA_041306525.1 Verrucomicrobiota bacterium
CGAGGGCAATCGGTTGCTGTTTCGTCGCCGCCTTGGTGGGGTTGTACTCCAAGACGATGAGGCACGGGTCATTGGCACTGCCGCCACCCACGGCCAAGATGCCGCCAAAGTTGCGCTTGGCCAGTGTTGCTTTGTCGAGGACCGTGCATTTCAACCTGCACTCGCGGGCCACTTGCCGGGCTTCGTCAGCGAGCGTTGCCGGGGTGATGACATTCGGCGGCAGGTTGCCGAGTTCCCGGGTGAAATTGGCGGCTTCGCAGATGATCTGCGTGCGACGGACAATCGCCCGGGCGGCACGCAAGTCAGTCTGGGGCGGCAGGAGAATTGTCAGGGATTCAAGCCGAGTCGGTGCGTCTTGAGGGGCCTTGAAACGGGTGAACCGGTAATCAGCCAGGATGGCGGCCGTCACGGCGGGCTCAAGTTGCTCGATCGTGAGTTGCAGCGCGGCGGAAGTAAGACCAAGGCCGCTGATGCGTTTGATGGCGCCACCAACGGCGCGGCGGATTTTCTCTGCCGTGATCCCTGCAGGTTTGCCCAAACCCACCAGCAACACACGTTCAGTCTTGAGACTGGCCAGGTCAGCGGTTTGCAGCAGGTGCAACTGGCGGTCGCCGCCTTTGAATTCTTTCGACGTCAAGCGTCCCGCTGCTTTGGCGAGGGAAGCCGGAACATCAAGCGGGGTTTTCTCAGTGGCAAAAAAAGCGAGCAGCGGTACAATTCTGTCCGGCACAGAAGCGGCGAGCACATGGATGTTCATGGGCGGGCATTATACGTGCCGCGGGGGCTGCGTCAACGGCAGCAGCCGCCGGTGACGGTACTGATTCAGGCGAACGACAGTTTTTGAAACAGCGATGCAGACACTGAATGACATGGATTGGGCGATGCGGGAGTTTTTCTCTCCCGCTTGGGTCCGGGCCTCCTTGGTGGTGGCGTTGTTGAGCGCCTCCTTGGCGGTCTTGGTGTGTGCCTATTACGGGCGGCGGACGCAAAAGACTTCGTTTGTGCTGTGGACGGGTGGGTGGAGTTTCTATGCCGTTTACCTCGTGACGGTTATCGTTCTGGAATATGCGAGCCGTGAACCGACACTGCACTTGGCGCGGGTGTTGTGTGCCGGGTTGAGTGCGCTGTTTTTCCTGCTGGGCGGGATGCACCTGACGCAGTACAGCGTGCCGCGCTGGAAACTTATCACGGGCGTGAGCTTGGTGTTGGTCGGCAGCTACGCCGCGGTGGAGATCTGGCAGGACGAATTGTGGGGCACGCTAAGCATGGTCGGCCTGATGGCGTTGGCGGCGATCTATGCGGGCTGGCGTCAATGGAATCAACAGGACCGGCGTTCGCGTTGGTTGGCGATGGGGTTTGTGTTCTGGGGGGCGAACCTTGTGTTCATGCCGTGGCTGGCCCTGTGGCCATTCACCAAGACCATTGCTTATCTGGGCTCAGCGCTCCTGACATTGTCGGTCGCCATCGGCTTGATCATCCGCGAGCAGAACAGCCAGATTGAACAACGTTACCGGAAGGTGGTGGACGCTGCCAACGCGGCCATCTTCGTTATCGACCTCGCCACGCTGGAAATCCGCGATGCAAACAAAGCGGCGGAGCGTTTGGTGAAACGAACTCTCAGCGAGTTGAAGGGCGTCAGTTTCCTGGACCTATGCCCCGACCTGCGGGCGGGGGCCGGCAACCTGTTGGATCACCGCACCATGTTCAGTGCGGTGTTCAAGCCATACAACGAGGTCATTCTCTTGCGCCCGAATGCGCAAACGATCCTTTGCGAAGGCGATACGCACAAACTCGAATGGCGCGGGCGACCCGCCTTGCAGATCAACCTCCGCGAGGTTGAAATGGAGCGGAAGACAGGCCAGATGGTGCGGCGCGCGGAAAAGATGTCCTCGTTGGGACAGTTGATCGCAGGCGTGGCTCATGAACTGAACAACCCGCTGGCGGTGGTGCTTGGCTATGCCCAGTTGATCAACAAGCAGGACGGCCTCGACGAGAAAACGCGTGCCATGAACCGCAAGGTGCTGCACGAAAGCGAGCGCGCGGCGCGCATCGTCCGTGACCTTCTCAGTTTCGCGCGTCCTTGCGAACCAAAGCCGACGGCGGTCGACATCAACAACGTTGTCGCCAATGTTCTCGGCATTCGGGAAGCCGACTTGCAGAAAAACGCCGTGACCGTTTCAGAAAAGTTGTGGCCTGATTTACCACCCACCAAGGCCGACTTGATGCAGATCGAGCAGGTCCTGACCAATCTGGTAGCCAACGCCATTCATGCGATGGCGGAACAGTCGACGGCGCGTGTCCTGACCATCAGCACCGCTCTGGAAGGGGCCTATATCCGCATCACCGTGGCCGATTCCGGGCCGGGCATCCCGGCTGATTTGATCGGGCGGATTTTTGATCCGTTTTTCACAACCAAGGCACCCGGCAAGGGGACCGGCCTGGGCCTGTCCATCTGCCAGACCATCATGCAGGAGCATCGCGGGAAAATCTGGGCGCAAAGCGAACCCGGCCAGGGAGCCCGGTTTGTCCTCGAGTTGCCCTTCGTGGCTTGTGAGCCCGCGCCAGACGACCAGGAGCCTTCCTTACCGGCCGCGGCGACGCCAATTGATCCGATGAGGAACAATCAGCGAATTTTGGTGGTGGATGACGAAGAGGGGATTCGGGATGTGATGACGGATGTGCTTGGCAGCTTGGGCTATGGTGTCGAAGCTGTCGCCACCGGCCAGGAAGCCCTGCATCGTTTGTCTTCATCAGAATATAATTTGGTCATCTCCGATCTTTGCATGCCCGGCATCGACGGTGAGGAATTGTGGCGGTTGGTGGGAACTCAGAATCCCGGCATGGCGCGGCGCATCGTGTTTCTTACCGGTGACACGGTCAGTCCTCAGTCGCGAGAATTTCTGGAAGCCACCGGCAATCGCTGGCTGACAAAACCATTTGATATTGCGGATGTCGAATCCACTGTACAGGCAATGTTGGCCAGCAATCCGTTGCGGGCGCTGACCGACAGGCGTCCCGCCCAGGCAGTG
>JBFZFE010000108.1:0-10055 GCA_041306525.1 Verrucomicrobiota bacterium
CCCGGGAGTCGATCCAACCGAGCACGCACATCACGACGGACGACTGGTCCGGTTACGACAAACTCGCCAGCAAGGGCTACCGGCTCACGCAAGTCCCCCAGCGCGGCGATCCCGCCGTCACAGAGGCATCGCAGCCGCTGATCCACCTCGCTTTCGGCAACCTGAAGACATGGCTGAATGGCATCCACCACGGAGTCTCACCGCAGCATCTCCCGGCCGATCTGAATGAGTACACCTTCCGGTTCAACCGGAGGTTCTACCCATTCAACGCGTTCCGCTCGCTGCTCGGCAGCGTGGCGGACAGGGAGCCGACGACCGATGCTGCACTCTACGACCAAGCGAGCGCGTCACCCACCCGCCAGAAGCGGTCCAAAGTGTGACTACCGGATAAGCATGGTTCAACCATCCTGCGGCGCGGCGGGCGTGGACAGGATCAGTTGATAGAAGTCCACGTCCAGCCAGCGACCGAACTTGAAGCCGGCTTGGCGGATCGTGCCGGCATGTTGGAAACCGAACTTCTGGTGCAGCGCAATGCTGGCGACGTTCTGTGAATCAATGGCGCCAATGAGCACGTGGTAGTCCTGTCGTTGCGCGTTGACGATGATCTCCTGCAACAACCGTTTGCCGACGCCTTGCCCGCGGAACTTCGCCGCCACGTAAACGGAGTGTTCGACCGTGTACTTGTATGCCGGGAAGGCCCGAAACGGGCCGTAGCTGCCAAAGCCCATCAACTCGCCACCCGGCGTCACCGCACCGACGATGGGATAGTTGCCCTTGACCTTGGCGTCGAACCACGCCCGCATCGTTTCCATGGTGCGCGGCTGGTAATCGTAGAGCGCCGTCGAGTGCAGGATGGCGTCGTTGAAGATGGCCCGAATCGGCTCGGTGTAGGCGGCATCGCACGAGATCAAGCTCATGCGAGCCACCGTTGGAAAAACTTCGTGACGACCGGCTTGATCTCCTCGGCCCCGTAGAGCACCTCGCAGTTGTGTCCCAACCCCGGGAAGCGCACGAACGTGACCGCCGTGCCGACCGCCTCCAGGCGCGCGGCATACCAGACGCTCTGGTCGAACGGCACGCAGTCATCCGCCGTGCCATGCACCAGCAAATGCGGTGGCGCGCCGCGCCGGACCAACGTTACCGGGCTGGCCAACTTGTATTCACGCGGTTTCTGTTCGGGCGTGCCCCCGATGAACGGCGCCACAAAATCGCGGTCGGCCATCAACGCCAACTCGGTGGGCGGACAAAACGCGCAGACGGCCTGCGTCTTCATCTTCAGCCCGGTCAACGCCGCCAGATGTCCACCGGCCGAGTCGCCCCAGGTGCCGATGTGTTGCGGGTCGAGTTGATGTTTCTTCCCCTGCTTCCGCACCCAGCGCACGACATCGCAGCAATCCTCGACCGCCGCCGGGAACGTCGCTTCCCCCGAGACCCGGTAATCAGCCCCGATCACGGCAAACCCATGTCCCGCCAACCAGGCCGAGACCACCGGCGGCCCGAACCGGCTCATCCCGCGCCAGCCGCCGCCGCAGATCCAGATCACAACCGGGACCGGCTGTTTCGGCGCTTCCGGCATGTAAACATCGAGCAGCAACCGGCGGTCACCGACGACCTTGAATTCGATGTCGCGGATGATCTTCACACCGGCGGGGATGCCCTGCCAGCGCGTGCGGACGGTGGGTTTGGCGATGGTGATGGTTTTCATTGGCGCAACGACCGCAACTCGTATCTCAGCCTCAACGGAAATACCAGCACACCTTGACGCCGCTGCGGAGCTGTCGAGAGTGACTCATGGAAAACCTCTTCAAATATCGCCGCCTTGCCAAGGACGACGCCGCGGTGTTGCTGGTCGATCACCAGTCGGGCTTGATCTCGCTGGTTCAAGATTTCTCGCCGGGCGAGTTCAAGAACAACGTGCTGGCGCTGGCCGCCGTCGCCAAGTTCTTCCAGCTGCCAACGATTCTCACCACCAGCTTCGAGGCCGGCCCGAACGGCCCGATTGTGCCCGAACTCAAGGAGACCTTCCCGGATGCGCCGTTGATTGCGCGTCCCGGCCAGATCAACGCCTGGGACAACGAGGAGTTCGTCCGCGCCGTCAAAAGGACCGGCCGCCGCCAACTGATCTTGGCCGGGGTTGTCACCGACGTCTGCGTCACCTTCCCGGCGCTGTCCGCGTTGGCAGAAGGTTACGAGGTGTTCGTCGTCACCGACGCCTCCGGCACCTTCAACGAGACCACCCGTCACGCCGCCTGGACGCGGATGGCCGCGGCCGGGGCGCAGTTGATGAACTGGTTCAGCGTCGCCTGCGAACTGCACCGCGACTGGCGCAACGACATCGAGGGCCTCGGCAACCTGCTCTCCAACCACATCCCCGCCTACCGCAACCTCATCACCAGCTACCTCGCCCGCCAAAATGCGAAGCCGTGACCGGCGGGAGCGCCGCAGAACCAAAAGCAAAAGGCCAGGAAGGAGTCTTTTCGGCCTTGGCTGTTGAATGGGAGCCCTGCTGAGGGCTTGTCGATCTGCGTTCTCAGCCCTTGTGGATGCGGTTGACGGGCAAGCCGAACGCACGCCGTGCGGCGGCATTGTCCGCCTTGGTGTGCGGGAACGCGCTATTGGCGGTCAGTTTGACGGGGAAGAACAGCCGTCGGTACGGCCGGAGCCAAGCGCATAAGCACGAAAGCGCATTCACGCTGAAGGCACGGCGCCGGCAATTCCCAAGACAATCCGATATTGGTCGCGGCTTACTGGCATTACTGCGAGTCGGGGTTGCCGGACCAGTGCCAACTCCGCAAGCCCGCTCTCGGTTGGCTTGACGACGCTGTGTTCCTCGATGATTCTCTCGTTGTCACGGCTACCAGGTGTAGCAGGTGCATTAGGGCGCGCTTCAACGGCGCGCCTCGTTTCTTAATTCACAGAACACACTTGTGTCTAACCCTGATTCTGCACAGATTCCGCCAACTCAACCACCATGTGTGGCAGGAGCTAAGCCCCCGCTTCGGCGGGAGGCTTCATTTCGCCAAATCAGCCCGAGCCGCTTCTCGCTTCTCGCTATGCGCCATACTTCTTTGTGGGTCGTTCCCGGACAGCTGACGCCGATTCGGCGATGGCGTAGTCCATCGCGCGGGGGTTCTCCATGCGCTCGGAGGCATCGAGGATTTCCATGCCGACCACGTTGCCCTTGTTGTCGTAGTCGAGGATGACGCCCGGCTTGTCCTCGTCGCTTTCCTCAATGGGCGCGCTGCTGAACAGGATTCGCAGCACGTCCACTTCGGGATCGTAGGTCACTTTCATGGTTGTCTCCAATACTTGCTGATTTTGCTGGTCCGGTACACCGTGACGACCACGGCTGGTTCGACCGTGTCATCCACAACCGCCCGGACCAACATCATTCTACCATCGCCCACGTCCACTTGCGACTGGTAGGCCTTCTTGGGTGGACGTTCGGGCACGACCTGTTGGGGATTACATAGAATTTGGTCAACCAGCGCGCGCGGGATGCGGCGCAACGCCAATTCCGTTTCGGCATGATGGGAATACCGAAAGGTCATCGGCTGGCGCTCTCCTCGACGATTTTGATTTCCGCCGGCGTCAGGCCGTAGAGGGCGTACACCAATCCGTCAATCTCCCGCTCCAATGAACGGAGCTTTCGAGACGCTTGAGGAAGTTCACCTTCATCGTATGCGTAAATGGTGAAGTAAGCGGAGACCACGGAGAGGCGAGACCCGCTTTGTACTTTGGCCTTGAGAAAATCGGCCACGGCGCCGCGTCGGTGGTTATCGCGGATGCCTGAGCCCTGCAACGACAGCGGCCTGCGTTCCTTCAGTGCAATCGAGTCCATACATTCACATTCCTTGGCCGCGATTATGCCCGGGGAACGTCTGGGGGCAAGCGGGAAAAGGGCGTTTCTGCTTGCCGGGAATGGGTTTCGGCATGGTCAGAACGCATTCGGGCAGCACGGGAAGCATCGCGGGCGGACGCCCGCTCCCACGACACTTCGCCACTTGGCTCAAGGGGCAATCGCGCGCGGGAGGGCCGCTCCCACGATGGGTTCCCTCAACAGCCCCAAGAAGCCGCCAATCTTAAGGCTCACTTGGCGGTGGGCAGCAGGAGCTTGTAGCGGCGCGGGTGTTGCCATTGGCCGGTGGTGAACTCTTGTTTGAGATCCGCGATGGTCGGGGCGGCGGGATTCTCGGCGGCGAGTTGAGCGGTGAGTTTGGCGTCGTTGGTCAGGAAGGCTTTGAGTTGCCGGGGACGATAAACAGTGGGGCGGGCGGCGATGAGTTGGTCGAGCCATTTGAGGGCACCGGCGGTGTCCTTGTTCTGCACGCAGAGCAACGCGCGGTGGTAATAGGAGTCGAGACCGGCTTTGCCGAAGTCCACTTTCTCGCCGCGTTCCCACGCGATCAGGCCGCGGAGGTATTCGTCGTCGGTAAGCTGGAGGGCGAGATCGAAGTGGCCGTACCGGTAACAGACGTTGGCGAGGCTCAGGGCGTATTCCTTGTCTTCGATCTTGCCGGTGGCGAGCAGTTTCTTGGCGACGCCGATGGCGTCGCGGTCGGTGGGCGCGCCGACGTGGTTGCTGATGGCTTCGAGTTCGAGCCGGTACTTGCCACCGAGCGGTTTGACCTCGGCGAGGCGGGCGGTGGTGTCGGCGAAACCGTTGGTCGCGGGCCAGTAGCGGTCGCCGAAGCGCATCTGGTAGGTCAACGTGAACTCGACCGGTTCGTACGGCGCGATGAAGTGGCCGGGATCCTCGAAGACGGGCGTGGTGCCATGCCAGAGCTCCAGTTTGCCGCCCTCGGCCTTGGGCGTGTAAAGCTTCATGCCGGGCGCGATCTTGGTGTCTTGGAAGATGAGGACATTGGCCTGGCGTTCGGGCAGATACAGGCCGCTGAAGCCGTACTCGGGATGGAGCGCGAAGTGGGAGACGTTCACCCATTGCGGTTTGCCGCCCGCCGCGTAGAACGGCGCCACGCTCTGGCCGTTGTGCGGGATCACGTAACCGGCGGGATAGAGGATGTGTTGCTCGTCATATTTGTCGCAATGGAAGATGTGGTTGACCCAAAGCCGGTTGCTGCCGCGCAACGGCGTGTTGTTGTCGAGCCGATAAGTGACGGTGAAGGCGTTGGTGGCGGGCGGGAGGTTGACCAGCACGGACAACTCGCGTTGGGAGTAACGACCGTACCGGCTCATATGTCGAGGTTCCTGGTGGCCGGTGAACTCCATGTGCATCGCGACGGTGACGCTCTGGTCGGCGTTGGTGATGATGCGCCAGGTTGCCGGCTGGCGCACGCCGAGGCCGTGTTCGAAGTACGGGAAGGAGGCCTCGTTCCAGCCGGCATCGAAGGCGAGGATGCCCTTGAACGGTTCGTCCCGCCAGTGCTTGCCGGCAAAGGACAAACCTGTTTTCACGTCCACCGCCGCGAGAACCCGGGCGCCGAGGGTCGGCACGATCTCCACCTTCACGCGTGCATTCTGAAGCGTGACGAGCGGGAAGCTGACGTCGTTGGTGCGCAACGACTCGGGCTTGTGGTACATCGCCCGCGACGAACCGTCATCGCGGTAGTCGCCGACGATGATCGGATGGGTTTTCTCTTCGATGGTGACTTTAACCGGTTCAATCGCCTGCGCGCTGCCGGCAACAAGGAGAAGGAAGCTGCAAAGAACTCTCATGACAGCGGCGACCTTAGCGCTGATCGGGGGGAAGGTTCAACCGTGATTCGCGAACGACGGCAACAATACCGGTCGCGCCGGTAATTGCGGGATTGTGTCGGCGCACGCTTTGCGTAAACTCCCCATCGTGCGCAGCCGCTTTCAATGGGACACCTCTCGCCCGTTGGTGATGGGGATTCTGAATGTGACGCCGGACTCGTTTTCCGACGGCGGCCGGTTCGTGGACTTGGACCGCGCCGTGGCGCAAGCAGCCGCGCTGATCGCGGCGGGCGCCGACATGATTGATGTGGGCGGTGAGAGCACGCGGCCGGGAGCCTTGCCGGTCAGTGCGGAGGAGGAGATTCGGCGGGTGGTGCCGGTCATCCGGCAACTTGCGGGAGTGACCGTTTCCGTGGACACGACGAAAGCGGCTGTCGCGGCGGCGGCGTTGGCGGCGGGCGCGCAGGTGGTCAACGATATCAGCGCGCTGCGAGCCGATGCCGAGATGGTGGCAGTGGTCCGGGAGGCGGGGGCGGGTCTGGTGTTGATGCACATGGCGGGAACGCCTGCCACGATGCAGCAGAACCCGCAATACGCCGATGTGGTGCGCGAGGTGCGGGAGTTCCTGGCCGAGCGGGTCGCGTTTGCGGAACGCAACGGCGTGAGTCGGTGTCAATTGGCCGTTGATCCCGGGATTGGCTTTGGCAAAACCGTCGAACATAACTTAGCGTTGCTGGCGCACGTGGGCGGGTTGCGGGAGCTGGGTTGCGCGGTGCTGGTCGGCGCGTCGCGGAAATCGTTTCTGGGGAAGACGCTGGGCCGGCCAGTGGATCAACGCCTGGCCGGCTCACTGGCGTGTGCGGCGTGGGCCGTGGCGCAGGGCGCCCATGTGGTGCGGGTGCATGATGTCGCCGAGACAGTGGATGTGGTGCGGATGATACAAGTGATGCGGGAGAGTTTGACGAAACCATGATGGATGTCATCGAAAGAATTGTGAGTTTGATCGCCGGCAACTGGAAGGCGGTGTTCGAGGTTTTGTTGCTGGCGGGGGTGATTTACTACCTGCTGATGCTGTTTCGCGGCACCCGTGGGGCGGCGGTCTTTACCGGCTTCGTCATCGTGCTGCTGGTGGTGGCGGCGTTGACGCGGTTTTTCCAGCTCGATGTCATCAGCTGGATTCTGGGTCGCGTGCTCGCGCTGCTGGCGGTGGCGGTCCTGGTGATTTTCCAGCCCGAACTGCGCCGCGCCTTGGCGCAACTCGGCAGCCAAGGGCCCTTCGCCAGCACGGAGTTGCGGTTTGGGCTCATCGACGTGCTGGTGGAGACGGCCCGGTCGCTTTCGCAGAAGCGCTGTGGCGGGTTGATGGCGGTGGAACGCGAGATCGGTTTCCGCGGCACTGCTGAGACAGGCGTGGGCATTGATGCGAAGGTGACACCCGAGCTGCTGACGACCATCTTCTTCGAGAACTCGCCGTTGCACGACGGCGGCGTCGTGTTGCGCGGCGACCGTGTCGCGGCGGCGGCGTGCGTCTTTCCGCTGACGCACCGGCAAGGTCTGAGCGCCAGCATGGGGATGCGTCACCGGGCGGCGATCGGGTTGAGCGAGGAAACCGATGCCGTGGTGGTGGTGATCAGCGAGGAAACCGGCGAGATCTCCGTCGCTCATGGCGGCAACCTCGTGCAAGGCCTCGACCCCGAGGGACTGCGCGAGTTCCTGGCCACGACGTTGGCCCCGAGCACGCAGAAGGGGTTGGGCGTCACGGATGCGCTGCGACGATGGCTCAACAGCTTGTTCCTGCGCGAGAGCCAGGACGCACCGCCGACTGGCGGCTTCGATGTCGGTGGCGAGAAACACGCCGAGCGCGAAGAACCAAAACCCAAGGCGCGCCGATGATTTCCATCAAACAGTGGTTCACGACCAACTCCGGCCTGAAGATCGTGGCGCTGGCGCTGGCCATCGTCACGTGGTTCTTCGTCAAGAGCGTCACCAGCGAGACGCGTTCCATCGAGAACGTCCCGATCGAGGTGCTGCCGAAACCGAGCCTCACCCTCGTCCAAACCAGCGTCTCCACCATCACCGTGGTCGTGCGCGGCACACACGACGACGTGCGCCAGATGTCGCGCGAGATGTTCAGCGCCGCGTTGGACCTGCGCAACATCGACAAGATCGGCACGCACACCGTCCGCATCGGCACCGAAATCGTGCGCCATCCGCCCCGGGTGCAAGTCACCCAAGTCGTCCCCGGCACGATCACCGTCAAGCTCGATGAAACCATCGAGCGTTCCCTGCCCGTCAAACCGTTGCTCACCGGCGAAGTCCCCGCCGGCTGGATCGTCGAAGCCACCAACATCGTCCCCGCCCAAGTGCGCGTCCGCGGTCCTCGCTCCGTTCTCGACAACTTGCAGGAGATCGAGACCCTGCCCATCGACCTCACCAACCGCCGCATCTCCTTCCGCGAACGCGTCCAACTCGCCCTCCCCGACCCCAACCTCTCGCTCGTGCGCCTCAACGCCGTCGAAGCCGACTTGCGCATCGCCGAGTCCAACAAGTAAAACACCCACCCAAGGAGAGACTTCATGAGCACCAATCACAACGCCAAGAAACTCTTCGGCACCGACGGCGTCCGCGGCACCGCCAACATCGAACCCGTCACCGCCGAGACCGCCCTCAAGCTCGGCCGCGCCGCCGCCCACGTCTTCAAGTCCCGCCAGCCCACCGCCCGCGGCCACAAACGCCACACCATCGTCGTCGGCAAAGACACCCGCCTCAGCGGTTACATGCTCGAAACCGCCATCACCGCCGGCATCCTCTCCATGGGCGTTGACGTCCTCGTCATCGGTCCCCTGCCCACCCCCGGCGTCGCTTACATCACCCGCTCGCTGCGCGCCGATGCCGGCCTGGTCCTCACCGCCTCCCACAACCCCTACGCCGATAACGGCATCAAATTCTTCCATCACGACGGCTATAAACTCGCTGACGCCATCGAAGCCGAAATCGAACACCTCGTCTTCAGCGGCGCCATCGAAACCATCCGCCCCACCGCCGAAGCCATCGGCAAAGCCGTTCGCATCGACGACGCCCTCGGCCGGTATGTTGAATTCGCCAAAGCCGCCTTCCCCAAGGGCATGACTCTTGAAGGTCTCCGCGTCGTCTGCGACGTCGGCAACGGCGCCACCTACAAAAGCACCCCCTGCGTCCTGCGCGAACTCGGCGCCAAAGTCACCGTCCTCAACAACCACCCCGACGGCACCAACATCAACCTCAACTGCGGCTCCCTCTACCCCGAATCCATGTGCGAAACCGTCCGCAGCCTCGGCGCCGATGTCGGCATCGCGCACGACGGCGACGGCGACCGCGTCCAACTCTGCGATGAAACCGGGGCCCTCGTTGACGGCGACGACGTCCTCGCCATTACCGGCCTCGACTGGCTCCAGCGCGGCGAACTCAAGAAAAACACCCTCGTCGCCACCGTCATGAGCAACCTCGGCCTCGACCACCACATCCGCCAACACGGCGGCCAAGTCGTCCGCACCGCTGTCGGCGACCGTTACGTCCTCGAAAAAATGCTCGCCGACGACCTCAACGTTGGCGGCGAACAATCCGGCCACATGATCTTCCGCGACTACAGCAGCACCGGCGACGGCATCGTCAGCGCCCTCCAAGTCCTGCGCATCATGATGGATACCGGCAGGCGGCTCAGCGAACTCCGCAAAAACTTCACCAAATTCCCGCAAGTCGTCATCAACGTGAGAGTGAAGGCCAAGCCGGCCTGGGAGACGTTACCGGAAGTCATGACGCTGGTCCAAACCGCCGAAAAAACGCTCGGCGACAACGGCCGCGTCCTGCTCCGCTACAGCGGCACCGAACCCAAGGCCCGCCTCCTCATCGAAGGCCAGGACGACGCCACCATCCAAAAACTAGCCACCCCCATCGCCGACCTCCTCCGCACCAAAATCGGCGCCTAACCCCTTCCCGGAAACCGACAGCGCCCACCCGGAAGACGCCACTATCTGCCTGCCCGGCGACCGTCAACGGTCGTCCGAAGAGGAATCAGCCAGGGCAAACGCATCACAATGTGAGCAGGGATTGGAGGTAGGCGTAGTCCCAGGCGGCTTTTGGCGCGAGGCTGCACAGAAACACACGTTGCTCGACGCGCCGTTGGCCGGCGACTTCCCGTTCGCTTTCGACCAGCGCGAAGCTGCGCAGTTTCTCCCACTGCGACCGGTCGGCAAACCAGTGGATCTGCGCGGTGATCCAGTAGCGGCGAATCTCGCAGCGCCCATGTTCCTTGTCGGTTGTCTCGACGAAGTCGTGGGCCACACCGGCAAAGTCGCGCTGGCGGGCATCGGTCAGAAAGCGGCACACTTCCTCGTAGGCGGTGCCGTGATTGGCCTTCAGTG
>JBFZFE010000109.1:0-6032 GCA_041306525.1 Verrucomicrobiota bacterium
GCATCGGCGGATGCCTCGACGCTGAAGATGCCGGGATGGGTCGGGGTATAAGCGCCGCAGTCGATGCTGTGAACCAGTCCTTTGTTTTGGCGGACCTCGCGATACAGCCGGGAACTGCGACCGCTGCCGGCAATGATCGCAAGCACATCCAGCGGGTAGGCATCCGGGTGCGAGAAGTTCGGGATGTGCCAGGCGAGATGGAGCCGCGAGAGATTGACGGCGGCTTCCTCGTGACGTTCCCGCTGGCTGAGTTGGGGTGGTTCAGCCGGTATGTAAACGGGTTCCATCGGGGCCCGTCGGAAATCCTTCGTCAACTCCCGCAGCCGCTCGATCACCGCGGTGGCATTGATGTTGCCAACGACCGAGAAGACGAGGTTGTTCGGCACGTAATAACGTTTGTAGTAAGCGAGCACATCTTCGCGGGTGAGCCGGTTGTAGATATCGGGATAGCCAATGACCGGGTGCCGGTACGGATGCTCGATGTAGGCGGTGGCCCACATCAGCCGGTTGGCGCGTCGGTCGGGATCATCCTCATTCATCGCCATCTCGCGGAGGATGACCTCCTTTTCCTTGGCGAGTTCCTCGGGGCTGATCGTGGCGTTCATCATGCAATCGGCCAGGATGTCGATGGCGGTCTGCCAGTTGGGGGAGGGCAGATTGATGTAATAGACCGTCTGCTCGAAGCTGGTGTAGGCGTTGATGTAGCCGCCCTTGGCTTCGATCTCCTGAGCGATACCGGCCACACCGCGGGTCGGGGTCCCTTTGAACAACATGTGTTCGAGCACGTGCGACAGGCCCGCTCCCAACCATTTGCCTTCGGTGATGCTGCCGGCCTTGCACCAGGCTTGGGCCGTCACCACCGGTGCGCTGCGATCCTCGCGCACGAGCACCGTCAGGCCGTTGTCGAAGATGACTTTCTGGACGGGAGCAACGACGTTGGTCACAGCAGCGACAGAAGGGATCATCATGGTGGAAAAAACCAGCAGTGCCGCGACGCAGCAGCACAGGTTGCGGAAGTTCATGGCAGTATCCGACAGTTCAGTTCGAGCCGCTGCTCAAAGTTTCCGAGCCCGGTGCGAGCGGTTTGTGGGGACGCCGGGTGTTCTCATTGCCGGGCCGATGCGCGCGATGGCTGCGCCGGGCAGCGGGACGCTTCGTCGGCCGGTACGGTCGCACGAACGCCTCCTCGAAATCGTAGCCCGACTTGAAATCCTCGCGCGAATCCTTGTCGGTTTTGCCCAGCACGCCCTTCTCGACCATGTTGAACACGAGTTCGCCGAAGTCGGCGCATTGGCGAATGCCCCAATAATCGAGGACGGTCTTGGTCATCGGTCCGAACTGTTCGAGCGCATACCGGCGCAGGCCTTCGAGCAGTTCCTGGCCGCTGACGTGTCGGTGCTCAGGTGCGCCGTGGGCGCTTTTCTTGAGCATCTTGACGGTGAAATCCAAGCCCTCGCGCACGAAGCTGTACGCTTCGGCATCGTAACGCCTGTCCAGCGCGACGATCTCCTCGATGGCCTCGGTGAAATTCTGTTTCTGCATCTATGGCTCCTTCACATCCGCCGCGATGTTCGCCGCGGCACGGTGGTCCCGCACTTGCCGCACCACCGCGCCAACCAGCACGGCGCCGATTAAGAACGCCACAACATACATCTCGGGTTTGGTCAGCGTGAACATCGCGCGCCAATATGAAATACCTGCAGCACCTCGGCAACCACTTTCTGGCAGTTTCCCCAAAACCGTAATTGCCGGCGTTGGGAGTCGCTACGGTGCCTTCACGTCGTAGCAGAACAACACATCCTGATCGCGCAGGTGCATCTTCCCGTCTGCGATCACCGGCGGCGCCCAACCTTTGTCGCTGGCACCATCGGGTGTGAACCTGCCGAGTTCCTGGTAGGCATCAGGGGCCGCCGCAACCAGTACCACGGCACCGTTCCCGGAGCGGCAAAACAGTTTGCCGTCCGCCGCGGTCACGGCGAGGGACTTGCCGGGGATGGAGGCCGACTGCCACGTGACCTTGCCGGTCAGGAACTCAAGACACGTGAGCTTGATCCCACTCGTGCCGTGACCACCGTACACATGGTTGCCGACGAGCACCGCGCCGCCAGAGTCGCTCTGGAAGATTTTCGGTTCGAGATAATAAACTTCTTCCATCTTCGCGCCGGTCAACTTCAGCAACGCCGTGCCGCCCCCATACGCCGTCGAGACGAAGACGTGGTCGCCCTTGACGACGGGCGTCATCGTCAGCGCCATCGTGTTGCCCAGCTTGTTGTAGCCCCAGAGGAATTTGCCGTCCGCCGCCGCGACGCCAATCACGCCGCGACCGATCATCGTCACGTATTGCCGCACCTCAGCTTCCACCAGCACGGGCGAACTGTAGCTTGCGCCGTCCTTGCCCTTTTCACCCAGTTCAGGAATGGCCGTCTTCCACAGCAGGTTGCCGGTCTTCTTATCGAGCGCGACCAGCATGGCGTCGGCGCCGCCGGGTGTGCAGATCAGTTTGTCGCCATCGACCAGCGGCGATTCGCTGTAACCCCATTGCGTGGCCATCTTGCCCGCGAAATCCTTCTCGTAGTTCTTCCGCCAGACTTCCTTGCCGGTCGCCATCTCGGCGCAGACCAGATCGCCAAACGGCCCGACTGCATAGACGAGCGCGCCATCGACGGTCGGTGTGCAACGCGGGCCCGGGTAGGTCTTGTCCTTCCAGATCGGCCCGACCGGTGTCGCCCAGAGTTCCTTCTGTGTGGCCAGCGAATAGGCGAGCAACACTTCCTTCTCACCGCGTGTGCCCATCGTGAACAACTTGTCGCCCACCACCGCCACGCCCGCATAGCCGGCACCCAACCCGGTAATCTTGAAAGCCAGCTGCGGTCCTGCCGCCGGCAAACTTGCCACCAGCCCGGTTTCGGTCGAAACACCGTCGCGCTTCGCGCCGCGCCATTGCGGCCATTCGGCGGCAAACAGGCCCGTGCAGCTACCAACGAGAATGAAAGTGACAAGCGTGCGGTTCATGGATGATCTCCCTTTGTGAATGGTTGGACGCGAAATGTGGCCGTTTATTGAATCAGTGTCAATTTCGATCTGCCTCCAGAACCTGCCAGCGCAAACCGGTGTTGAACAGGTTGACAACTAGCGCTATAGGAACGCCAGTTTTCGAGGTGGTTATGCGAATCATCACTATCATCATGGCTGCGGGTTGGCTGACGACACAAGCGTTCGGCAACATGCCGTCGAGTGACTCCTGGCCCATGTGGCGCGGCAGTCCCGCGCTGGAGGGCGTCGCCAGCGTCGAGCTGGCGGACAAACTGGATTTGCTCTGGTCCACGCCGCTGAAGGGCGCGGTCAAAGCGACGGCCTCGATCTTGAGCAATCGGATTTACACCGCCACCACTGCCGGGATCGTGGCTGCGCTCCAGACCGATGGCGGCAAAATTGTTTGGACCAATGACGTGGGGGCAGGTGTCGATGGTCCCGTGCTCGTGCTGGATGGCGCAGTTTATGTGGGCGGCTCGGATGGCAACCTGATCGCGCTTGAGGCGGAGACCGGCAAGCTGAAGTGGAAATACGAAACCGGCGGCAAGATTCTCGGCGGTCCAAACTACATCCGCCGACCCGAGACCAAGGACACGGTCATCCTGGTCGGCAGCTATGATAATTGCCTGCATGGCGTCAATGCCGCCAGCGGCGAGAAAGTCTGGGTTTTCGAAAGCGGCAATTACATCAACGGTTCACCCGCGGTTGCCGAAGAGAAAGTGATCTTCAGCGGCTGCGACGCAGTCCTCCATGTGCTGGACGGGGCGACTGGCGCCGAGGTGTTGAGCGCCGATGCCGGCGCCTATGTGGCTGGTTCGCCCGCGATTAGTGGCAAACAGGTGTTCTTCGGTAATTACGAGAGCGCCGTTCTGGCTGTTGATCTGACGAAGGGCTCCAATCTTTGGACGTATGCTGACGCCGGTGGACCATTTTTTTCCACCCCCGCCGTGACCGACAAACACATCATCATCGGTTCGCGCGACAAATCGGTGCACTGTCTGGACCGTGTCACCGGCAAGCCGGTCTGGACCTTTGCCACCAAGGGCGAAGTCGAAAGCTCACCCGTCGTCAACGGGAAACGAGTCGTGGTCGGCTCCACCGACGGTCGTCTGTATCTGCTCGACTTGCTGAGCGGCAAAGAGGTCTGGTCCTACGAAATCGGCTCCGGCATCGACTCTTCACCCGCCTTGATCAACGGCCTGCTTGTGATCGGGGCCAACGACGGCCGCGTTTACGGCTTTGGCAAGAAACCACTGGCTCCCTCAAAAAAGAAATGACTGACAACCCCATCCTCCTCGAACTCCAGAACGTCACCAAAACCTTTGCGCCCCCCAGCGGCGAGGGTGCCGCCGTGGAAGTGTTGCGTGACCTCACCCTTGAACTCAAACGCGGCGAATCGGTCGCCATCGTGGGGCCATCCGGTTCCGGCAAGAGCACGTTGCTCAACATCATCGGTGCGCTCGATGTGCCCACCCGCGGTGCGGTCCGTCTTGATGGTCGTGACTTGAGCCAGTTGAGCGAGAAGGAGCTGGCGCAAGTGCGTAACCGACAGATCGGCTTCATCTTTCAACTGCATCACCTGCTGCCGCAATGCAGCATCCTGGAAAACGTGCTGATCCCGACCTTGACCGCGCCGGCTGAACTCGGCGGACCGGAAACGGTCAGGCGCGCGGAACGTTTGTTGGAACGCGTCGGGCTCAAGGGCCGCCGCGGACACCGCCCCGGCCAGCTCTCCGGCGGCGAACGCCAGCGCGTCGCGGTGGTGCGGGCGTTGATCAATCAACCCAAGCTCCTGCTCGCTGATGAGCCGACCGGCTCGCTGGACCGGCACAGTGCCGAGAAGCTGGGCGAGCTGCTGGTGGAGATCAATCGCGAGGAACAAGTCACGCTGGTCACTGTCACGCACTCCATGGAACTCGCGCGGCTGATGGGACGCGCCGTGGAACTCAAGGACGGCAAGCTGGTGACATTTACTGAGCCGGCGTTGACATGAACCGCTTTCAACTCATCCTGCGCAGTCTGACGTTCTACTGGCGAACGCACCTGGGCGTGCTGGCCGGCACGATCTTGACGGGCGCGATCCTGACCGGTGCGTTGGTGGTGGGCGACTCCGTCCGCCATAGTCTCGAACAGATGGGCGTTGCCCGCCTTGGCCAGACTGATCTGGCGTTGACCTCACCGGAGCAATTTTTCCGTCTCGCCCTCGCCGACGAGTTGCAGGGCGAGCTCAAGGGCACGGTTGCGCCAGTGCTGTTGTGGCGCGGCACAGCAACCGAGCCTGAATCGCGGCTGCGGGCCAATGACGTGCAGATCGTCGGTGTCGAGGAACGTTTCTGGAAGATCGGGGGCGTTGCCAATCAACTGACCGGCGCCGCCAGCGATGAAGTCGTGGTGAACGAGCGCCTCGCGCAGCGCCTGCAACTGGAGCCCGAGGATTCCATCATCATCCGCATGGAGCAACCGTCGTTTGTCTCCCGCGACGCCCCGTTGTCCGGCAAGGCCGATGTCTCGCTGGTGTTGCGGGCCAAGGTGCGCGTCGTGGCTGGCGACGATCAGTTCGGACGGTTTGGGCTCGCCGCCAACCAGATTCCGCCCGCGAGCATCTTCGTGCCGCTCTCCCTGCTCCAGCAGAAGATGAAGCGCGAAGGCCAGGTGAACACGTTGCTGGTGGCCGGTAACGCTGCCGCCGAAGCGAATGCAGCGCTGCAACGGCACTGGACACTGAAGGACGTCGGCGTCGAGTTCCGTCCGCTGCCGGCAGGGAAGGGGACGGAGTTGCGCACCGATGCAGTGTTCCTGCGTCCTGCCATCGCCGAGGCGGCGCAGAAGCTGACCGGCGATTCGTTCACGGTCCTGACCTATCTCGTCAATGAATTGACCAAGGGCACGAAGATGGCCCCGTACTCTTTTGTCACCGCCGCCGGCAAGGAGTTGAATGAAGACGAGGTCACAATCAACTCCTTGCTCGCCGAGGACCTCGGAGCACAGGTGGGCGATGA
>JBFZFE010000110.1:0-12467 GCA_041306525.1 Verrucomicrobiota bacterium
AAGCCGGTGTTTGTGCCGGATGATGGCGAGAACCGGTGGGCGTTGACCGCGACGAGCGATTTCGCCATCGGGCTTGCCGGGTTGGCCGGCAAGGAACAGGCCATCGGCGAGACATTCCATATCACCAGCGACGAGGCGTTGACGTGGAACGCGATTTACGCCGAGACAGCCGCGGCGCTGGGCGTGAGCTTGCCGGTCATCGAGAAGATTCCGACCGAGTGGATTTGCGAGCGGTTCCCGCAACTCGCCGCCGGACTCAAGGGCGACAAATCGAATCCCGGCGTCTTCGACAATGCGAAGATCAAACGGTTCGTGCCTGAGTTCGTCTGCCGCAAACCGTTCGCCGTCGGTGTCCGCGAATCCGTGGCGTGGTTCGGCGCGCATCCCGCCGAGCAGACAGTGAACGCGAAGTCGGATGCTTTGTTCGACGACGTGATCAAAGCCTGGAGAAGCCGATGAGCACTTATCCGGTAACGCCCGACAAGGAAGCGCAACTGGCGCAACGCATGGCGTCGCTCGGCGTGCGCGAGGCCGATATCGAGGAGACGTTTGTCCGCTCCGGTGGCCACGGCGGTCAGAACGTCAACAAGGTTTCGACCTGCGTCATGCTGCTGCATCGGCCGAGCGGGTTGCGTGTGAAATGCCAGGAGACCCGGCAACAAGGACTCAACCGGTTCATCGCGCGTCGCATGTTGCTCGACAAGATCGAGGCGCTCAAGAAAGGCTACGTCGATGCCGAGCGGGCGCGGGTCGAGAAGATCCGTCGGCAGAAACGGCGCCGGAGTCGCCGCGCCAAGGCCCGCATGCTCGATGACAAATCCTACCATGCCGCGAAAAAACGGGACCGTCGGTCCGTTGGGTCGGACTGAGTTGAACCCAAGCTGACAGGATACTGTTTGTGCGGGAAGGCAATCGACGAGGGCAGCGCGGGGGGAGAATTGAATTGAAACTCAGGCGGCCAATGTGGCAAGACACCGCCCCGACCCCCTCACAATGGAGTTTGCAGAATGTCTGAACAGACCAACAACTGGCATACACGATCGACACAGGACGTGCTGGCGGCGCTGGCAACCTCGGCAAAGGGCCTGAGCGCGGCGGAGGCGGCGGCGCGCCTGCAAAAGTACGGGCCCAACGAGTTGCAGGAGCAGCGAGGCAAAGGGCCGTTGCGCATGTTCCTGGAGCAGTTCACCCAGACCATGGTCGTGATCCTGATCGTGGCGGCGGTGATCTCGGGGCTGCTGGGCAAGGGGCTGGAGACGATTGCCATCGGGGCGATTGTCATCCTGTTCGGGGTGCTCGGGTTCGTCTCGGAGTATCGCGCCGAGCGGGCGATGGCCTCGCTCAAGCAGATGGCGGTGCCCGTGGTCCGGGTCCGGCGCGGCGGCCAACTGCTGGAGATCTCGGCCCGTGAGCTGGTGCCCGGCGACATTGTGGTGCTGGAGACCGGCAACGCCGTGCCGGCCGATGCCCGCGTGGTCGAGAGCGTGAACCTGCGGGTGCAGGAGGCGGCGCTGACGGGCGAGTCGGAGCCGGTGGAGAAGAACACGGCGGCGATTGCCGAGAGCAATCTGCCGTTGGGCGACCGGCGCAACATGCTGTATCTGGGCACGGCGGCCACCTATGGGCGCGGCTCGGCCGTGGTGGTCGAGACCGCGATGCGCACCGAGTTGGGCAAGATCGCCGGGCTGATCCAGCAGGTGGCACCCGAGCCGACGCCCTTGCAGAAACAGCTCGATCGGGTGGGCAAGACGCTGGCCATCGCCGGCGGGGTGGTGTCCCTGCTGGTCATGGTCATCGGGGTGCTCGGGGGCGAGTCCCTGAGCACGATGTTTTTGACGGCGGTCAGTGTGGCGGTGGCGGTGGTGCCCGAGGGTTTGCCGGCGGTGATCACGATCACGCTGGCGATTGGCGCCCAGCGGATGCTCCGACGCAACGCCCTGGTCCGCAAATTGCCGGCTGTCGAGACCCTCGGTGCGGTCGATGTCATTTGTTCGGACAAGACCGGCACGCTGACTGAGAACCGCATGACGGTGACGGTGATCGATGTAATCGGTGAACGGCTGGAGTTGACTGAGACGATGCATCATCACCAGCCGTCGGTGGGGGCCGAGGAGATGCGGCGTGGTCGCGGCGAGCCGCTCTGCCCCGCGATCCGCCTGACCCTGGTCTCGGGAGCGCTCTGCAACGACGCCGTGCTCAAGCCCGACCCCGGCAACGCGGGGTTCCATGCGATTGGCGACCCGACCGAGGGTGCGCTGTTGGTGGCCGCCGCGCGCGCCGGGCTGCTTCAGGACGGGCTCCAAGCGGCCCTGCCGCGGGTGGCGGAGTATCCGTTTGATTCGGACCGCAAACGGATGACCACCGTGCATCAGTTGCCTGCCAATGGCGAACTGGTTGGGGGGCTGCCACGGTTGGGCGAGGCCAGCCATGTGGCCTTCAGCAAGGGCGCCGTTGACGGGTTGCTGGACCTGGCCACCGCGGTCTGGACCGGGGAGAACGCCGAGCCGATGACCGCGGACTATCGGGCGTGGATCGTGGCGGCGGCCGAGCAAATGGCCAGCCAGGGGGTGCGCGTGCTCGGGATCGGGTTTCGGCCCCTGGCCGCGGTTCCGTCCGATCTGACCGCGGACCTGGAGCGGGACCTGACCTTTCTCGGTTTGGTGGGCCTGATGGACCCGCCGCGAGCTGCGGCCCGCGACGCGGTGCAGTTGTGCCGCACCGCCGGGATTCGGCCGGTCATGATCACGGGCGATCACGCCCTGACGGCCGCGGCGATTGCCCAGCAATTGACCATCGCCGAGAACCCGCAGGTCATCGCGGGGGCGGCGCTCAACCGGATGAGCGATGAGGAATTGCGGGGCGTGGCCGATCACGCCAGTGTCTACGCCCGGGTCTCGCCCCAGGACAAGCTGCGCATTGTCGAGGCGTTGCAGGTCAAGGGGCACGTGGTGGCGATGACCGGCGATGGGGTCAACGATTCGCCGGCGCTGAAGAAGGCCGACATCGGCGTGGCGATGGGCATCACGGGCACCGACGTCGCCAAGGAAGCCTCGACCATGGTCCTGCTCGACGACAACTTCGCCACGATTGTCGCGGCGGTGCGCGAGGGACGGATCATTTTCGACAACCTGCTGCGGTTCATCAAGTTCTCGCTGGGCGGCAATTTGGGCAAGGTGCTGGTCATGCTCTGCGCGCCGTTGCTGGGCATCGCGGTGGCGTTGCGACCGCTCCAATTGCTCTGGTTGAACCTGCTGACCGACGGCTTGATGGGTTTGGGGCTCGGGTTCGAGCCGGCGGAAGCCGACGTGATGAAACGGCCCCCGCGCCGTCCCAACAGCCCGATCCTGAATCGGTCGATGGTGATTCACATCACTTGGGTTGGGCTGCTGATTGGGGCGTTGGCCCTGGTGTTGGGGGGCATGTACTTTGATCCGAACAATCCCGAGGACACCAAGTGGCAGACGATGTTTTTTGCCACGTTGGGGTTCGCGCAGATTGGCCAAGGCCTGGCGTTGCGTTCCCGCAGCTATTCCTTCCTGTCGATCCGCTCCAACCCGATCATGGCCGTGGTGACGGTGATCACCCTGGTGCTGCAGGCTCTGCCGATTTACGTGCCGGCCTTGGCGCAGTTCTTCGGGTTGACCCCGCTGACGGGCGCAGAGATGGGGCTGGTCCTGGCCATGGGGGTGCTGACCTTTGTCATCGTACGCGCGGAGAAAATCCTACAGGAACGCTGGGATCAGCGCCGCGTTGGCGACCGTTGAGGCGGCGGGTTAGCGGCAGCAGTTGCCAAACAGGCGGGTCCAGAGGCAGGGGCGGCGGGCGGCGCCGATGGCCTGCTGCAGCTCGGCGACGCTCTGGTAGCGTTGGTCGGCGCGGTAGCTGAGCGCTTTGAGGGCGATGGCGGAGAGTTTGGGCGAGATCTCACGGCGAATCTCGGCGGGCGGGGTGATCAGGCCAGTGCGCGCCTTCTCGATTTTCTCCATCAGGGTCGTGCCGGTAATGGGCGGTTGGAGCGCGAGGATGTGATAGAGCAGGCCGCCCAGCGCGTACACGTCGGTGCGTTCATCCGCGGCGTCGCTGTGGCCCTCGGCTTGTTCGGGCGACATGAAATCGGGCGTGCCCATGATCATTCCCGACATGGTTTGCAGAACGGCGCCCTCGCGTTTGGCCGGTGGCGATGATTTGCGCAGGAACTTCGCCAGTCCCCAGTCAACGATCGCCACCTCGCCGCTGTTGCCGACAAGGATGTGCTCAGGCTTCAGGTCGCGGTGGATGATGCCGCGCGAATGAGCGTGGGCGATGCCGTCGCAAACTTTCTCGAACACTGACAGCAACTTCTCCATCGGGTACGCCTGCTTGGTGATCGTGTCCTTGGCGGCGAGGCGTTGAACGATGGCTTCGAGTGTTTCGCCCTCGAAGAATTTCATCGTGAAAAATGCTTTGCTGTCCTCGTCGGCCCCGACCTCGTAAAGCGGCAGAATGGCGGGATGCTCCAGTTGGGAAAGCACCTGCGCTTCCTGGATGAACCGCAGCAGGTCCTCGGCGCTCGGCTGCCGGCTCAACACCATGACCTTCATCGCCACGCGGCGATGCAGGCTCAAGTCGCGCGCCTCGAACAGCGTGCTCATTGTATCGCGCGAGAGCACCTTTCCGACTTGGTACTTGGCGCCGGTAAGGTGCTGCTGCCGGAGCAGTTCCTTCTGCTCGGCCTCCCACGGCAACGGGGTGAGTTGGGGTTCGATCGGCGAGTTCGACGCAGCGCTCATGCCGCAAGGAAATAGCCGAAACGCGCTGACCGGGTCAATTCACGACTGCAACGTTCGCCATCAGCTCAATCTCGAACAGCAAGTCGTCGCGGCAGACATCGCACTGGGTCAACACGATGGGCAACGCCGGCAAGCGCCGTTGCCGGGCGAATTCGCTCCAGAGCGCAATCTCGGCAGCGTCGCGGAAATAGCCGATGGCGTGGACTGCATCAGCCCAGTTCATGCCGGCCTGTTTCAGGATGGCCGACGCCACATCGACGGTCAGTTCCATCTGCTTCCGCGTGTCGCCTTGATGAATCGTCTTGCCGCCCGGCTCGATGCTGGCGGTGCCGGAGACGTAGAGCCGTCGCTGCCGGCCATCGCTCACCTCGACCGCACGGCTGAAGGCGCTGCCGTAGTCGTAAGCCGAACATTGCAGCGGCGAATCGACGCGTTTCACCGTCACGCCACCGGCCTTCGCCTTCAATGCCGCCGCGCGCGCCAGCACTGCCGCGCCCGACGGATTCGCCGCCCCGACGCCCGTGCTGGCCGGCATGATGCCGCCGAAAATATTGCGGTCGCGGAAGAAGTCGTTACGGACGCGGTTGAACGGGCCGTACCACTCCAGGATTTCGTCGAGGTAAAACCAGGTCCGAAACACGTTGCGGAAATCCATCCCGAGCGGCTGCAACCGCCGTTCGATGGCCGCCAAGGTCGCTGTCGTCTGGTCCTCCCGGCTTGCGCGGGTGTTGCCGGGCCGCACATCGCCCAGCCAGCAGTAACGCGCCGTGGCATCTTCCAACCACGCGCCGACCACGCGTCCGCCATCGTGGATCATCGTTGGCTTCGTTCCCGAGATGGCGTGGGCGTGAAGGCCGCCGTAGTTGCCGTCACCACGTCCGAGCGCCACGGCGGCCGGTGCGATGGACGCTGGCGCGCTCAACAACCGGCTGCCGAAACATTCCGCGCTGATCAACGTCGCCTCGTTGGCGTCGAGAAAGCGGGCGAGATCATCGAGCGACTCCGCGCAAAGAAAATGTTCCGTCCAACCGGCATGAGCGACGTGGCTCACGCGGTTTGCCTGGCTGTCATGTAAGGTTGTGCTCAACAAATCTCCTCCCGGCTGCCTGTAGAAGCTCGGGCGCCCATGCCATCGCTTCGGCCAATGTAATTCCTGGTGTCCGCAACGCCAGCGCCGTGCTCACGCCCGCCGCGCGCCACCGCCGCTCCTCCAGTTCCACACTTCCCGCCAACACCGCCACCTTCACGCCGTTGCGTCGGGCGGCCTGCGCGACGCCTGCCACGACTTTGCCGCGCAACGATTGTTCGTCGAACCGGCCTTCACCGGTCACCACCCAGTCGGCGCCGCGCAGCGCGGACTCCAGTCCAATGGTCTCCATCACCGCCTCGACGCCCGGCACCAGCCGCGCGCCGAAGAACGCCACCGCGCCTGCCGCCAGCCCGCCGGCCGCGCCGCCGCCTGACAAATTGCGCATCTCCACGCCCACTTGGTCGCGCACCCGGTCGGCCAGATATGACAAGCCTGCATCAAGACATTCGACCATCGCCGGCGTCGCGCCCTTCTGCGGACCGAACACATAAGCCGCGCCTTGCTCGCCGCAGAGCGGGTTATCCACGTCGCACAACACGCTCATGCTGACCGGCACACGCGCCGGCAAGATTCGCGCAATGCGTTGCAGCACCCCGCCGCCCAAGCCTACCGGCTGGCCGGTGCTGTCAAGAAACTGCCAGCCGAGCGCTTGCGCTGCGCCGACGCCGCCGTCCACCGTCGCGCTGCCGCCGATGGTAAGTTGGATGTTCTCGGCCCCGAGCGCGATGGCATCGCGAATCAATTCGCCCGTGCCGAACGTGGTCGTGCGCAACGGATCGCGCTGCTCGGGACGCAACAACGCCAGCCCACTGGCCGCGGCCATCTCGATGATGGCCGTTCGCGCCGCCGGCAACCAAAGATACCGGGCCGCGACAATGCTCCCCGGCAACGGGCCGGTAACGTGGACGGTGCGCCATTCACCGCCCAAGGCTGAATGCATCACCGCCGCGGTGCCATCGCCGCCGTCGGCCATCGGTTTGGAGATGGCGTCGTGAGTTGCCGGCAAGATTTCGCGGACAAGTTCGCAGGCGCGGGCGGCGTCGAGGCTGCCTTTGAACTTGTCGAATGCGAGGACGATCTTCATGCGCGGCGCGCAGGCGCAATCTTGCCCGTTCGCAGTAACTTGCGGGCACGGGCAGGGCTTCGTTTCGCTGACTGAAGGCTATCCAGCTCACTCCTGCGGCTAGAGGTAGAAGCCGATGCCGGCGGCGTAGAGGTTGCCGCGGGCCAGTCGTGACTCCAGGCCGTAACGTTCGGCGCGGAAGAAGAGCTTGCCGGCTTGACGGCGGACGCCGGTCTCGAAAAGCCAGTCGGGCGTTTCGTTGCCGATGGAACCGATGGCGCGGGCGTAGGCAACACAGCCTTGGGCGGCGGCGATGTCCCACTTGAGACCGGCTTGGGCGGCAGGTTGCTGGCGGTTGCGCGAGGAGTTGAAGTCGTGGCCGATGGTCAGGCGCCAGTCGAAGTGGTGAAGCCAGCGGAAGTCGCCCTGGTAAATGGAAGGGTCCCGGTAGGGCAGGTCCCAGCCGAGGGTCTGGAGACGGAGCCGAGGGCCGACGTTGATGTTGTTGCGCGGGATGAAGCCGCTGGGCGGGACGCGAGTCGGGTCGGCGGCCAGGGCGTGGGCGCTGCGGTGGAGGTATTCCAGCCCGGCAACGAGTGGCTGGCCTTGGGAGAGAACCGACGCCAGCCCGATCTCGGTCTGGACACCGGCAGTGACAGAGTAGGAGATGTTGTCGAAATCGCCACGCTGATACTCATGGCGGGTTTCGTACCAGACGCGGCCGGTCACACGGTGACCGGCAATCAGCATGTCTTGGATCTCGGCGTCGAGTTCGGTGCGCTGCAACGTGCGGTTGCCGCCCCAGCCGAGGTCGTACTCGCCCCAGACCAGCGGGAGCCAGCCGCGGGGCCGGTCGTCGCGGGCATTGAACAGGGCGGGTTTGTCGAGCGAGGAGTTGATCTGAATGGAGCCGAGCAAGGCCGATTCGCGGTCCTCGTAGAACGGGTTGCCATCGGCGAAATACCAGCCGGCAAAGATGCGCGCCCGGTTGCCGTTGGCGGTCAGGAAGTCGAGGAACGGGCCGATCTGGTAGTGCCCGCGCAGGGAAGCGTCTTCGTTGACAGCCTCGACATTGGCCAGGAGGCCCAACGAGGAACGGTACTTGATGTCGAGGGACTGGCGTTCGGCAAAGGTGTGGAAGCGCCAGGCGGCGTGGGCGTCGAACCACCAGTTGGCGGCGAGGTCGTCGCGGCAGAAGAAGCTGCCGGCCACGACGCTCCATTCGAGAGTGGGCGGCGTGCTTTGCGGGAGGGAACCGACGCCGAGGCCGACGGTTCCCGCGCCGAGCGAGCCGGCACGGTCTTGGGCGGCGCTGCGGCGGTAACCGCCCACCGCGATCAGGCCGATGTCGTCGGTCAGCTTGATGGCGGCTTGGAACTCGTGACGCGTGTAGAGCAGTTGCGCCTGCGAGTTTTCCTGCCAGAACGGCGTGATCTCGCGGTAGTGATAGCGCAACGTCACCGGCTCGCTGCGGAACACGGGGAGAATGACATCGGTCTGGACGATGTTGTCGTGGCTGTTGTGGAGCAGAAACTGTCCGGCGGTGACGCTGACGGTGGGCTGCAAACGGTCCTCCGCCCCGGCGACAACGCCGAGCAGGCAGGTGCAGATGGCGGCAATGGGCAATGCTCTCACAGGCTTCTCCTTGGGGCGTGAGTTTAACCGGCATGCCGAGTTGTTGCAACGCTGCGTTGGCGCTGTATCCTACGTTCATCATGACCCCGCGACTGCTGCTTGCCGGCCTGTTGTTGAGCTGCGCCGCCTGTTCCCCGCTGCAGGAACGCGACGGCCATGTCATCTTCAATCCGCTCTACCTGTTCTACCTCGAAACGCCGCGACGCGACGCGTGGCAGAAACCCGAACAGCTCCTCGACGCTCTCCAGCTCGCGCCCGGTAACGTCGTCGCCGACATCGGCGCGGGCGGCGGCTATTTCACCGAACGGCTCGCCCACCGCGTCGGCCCGACTGGTCGCGTTTACGCCACCGACGTCCAGCCGGTCATGTGGAAAAAACTCCGCGAACGCGTCGCCGCCAAGAAGCTCGCGAACGTGACGGTGATCGAAGCCGCCTACGACGACCCGACCTTGCCGGCCGCGTCGTGCGACCTCGCCTTCTTCTCGAGTGTTTACAAGGAGATCAGCGACCGCCCCGCCTACATGCGCCAGGTCGCCGCCGTGCTCAAGCCCGGCGGACGCGTTGCCATCATCGAGTACCGGGTGGACGAGAAAGCGCCCGGGCCGCCGAAGAAATACCGGCTCAGCGAGGCGCAGGTCATTGCGGAGCTGGAGCAGGCGGGTTTCGAGTTGGTCGAGCAATACGATTTCCTGCCGCGCGAATATTTCCTCGTGTTCAAGGTGGCGGAATGACGGTGCGGCGGGCGTTGCTGGTTCACGGCATGGGCAGCGATGCGAGCTGGTGGGACCCGTTTCTCCAGCCGCTGCGTGAAAACGGAGTTGAGCCGGTCGCGTTGGAGTTGCCGGCTCTGGAGCAGGGCGGGGCGGGGTCGTGGTGCGAAGCGGTGTTGAACCAGATGAACGGTGAGCCGGTCATCTTGATCGGGCATTCCCTCGGCGCCGCCGTCTGCATTCGTGCCGCGCTGGCGAAGCCGGTAAGCCAGTTGGTGATCCTGGCGTTGCCGCCGTTTGTCGAAGGTTTCACCCCGAGACCCCCGCGCACAAGCTTACCGGCTGCCGCGGTGGCCGACACCGCCCGGTACCTGCGCGAGACATCCGCCCAAGCCGGTAAGCTGACGGGTCGATTCGTCCACATCCTCGGCGACAACGATCCGGCCGCACCGCTGGCGCACGCGCGCCAGCTGCCGTTGCCGGTGGTGGTCGTGCCGGCCGCCGGGCATCAGTTGAACCGGTATCCGGCGGCGGTGGCGGCGGTCGTTCGTTTCATTTGCGCCCGGTAGGTTTCGCTTCTACTATGCGGGTCACATAATCAGTGAAAATCACATTTGTTTATCCCCGTTTTGAGAAGTTTCTGGATGGCATGCCGGAACTGGATGGTCAGTTGGTGGATTATTTCCTCGGCGACTTCACGACGCCGCCGTCGCTCGGCATCCCGATCCTCGCCGCGTTGACCCCGCCCGACATTGAAGTGGAACTGGTGGACGACAACGCCGGTCAGCCGGTCCCGTACGACGCGCCGACCGATCTGGTGGCGATCAACTGTTTCACGCCGCAGGCGACGCGCGCCTTCGCGATTGCCGATGAGTTTCGGCGACACGGGAAAAAGGTCATCATGGGCGGGTTGTTCCCCTCGTTCATGGCGGACGAATGCCTGCAGCACGCGGACGCCGTGAACATCGGGGAAGCCGAGCCGACCTGGCTCCAGATCATCGCCGATGTGCGCGCCGGCAAACTGAAGCCGCGCTACGTCGGCGGTTCGCGCACCGACATGGCCACCTCGCCGGCGCCGCGCCGCGACATCTTCTATCGCAACGAGGTGTACGACTGGGACGAGGATCTGGTCCAGACGACGCGCGGTTGCACGTACACCTGTGGCATGTGTTCCCTGCCGGGGCAGATGGGCAATCGGATCCGGTTCCGGCCCATTGAAAACGTGGTGGCCGAGCTTAAGACGTTGAAGCACGAGAACGTTTATCTCGCCGACGACACGCTCTTCTTCGAGCAACGCAAAATCCGCGAATACGCCACCGCGTTGCTGGAAGCGGTCGTGCCGCTGGGAAAGAAGTATTTCGTCTCCTCGACGATGGCGCTCAACACCGACACGAAGTTCCTCGATCTGGCCGCGCGGGCCGGTGTGCGCAACTATTACTGCACGATGAACGTGGACCCGGTCTCGATCCGGGCGTTGCAGGGCGAACCGCGCGAGACGCAGGCGTTGGCGGACCTCGTCAAGGCGCTCGAAGACCGCGATATCCGCTTCTTCGCGTCGTGCGGGCTCGGGCGCGATTGGGACGATGAGAGCATTGCCGACCGGATCCTGACGTTGTTCGACAAGGCCGGTATTCACACGGCGGAATTTTTCGCGTTCACGCCCTACCCGGGCTCGGCGCACTGGGAACGCATGGAACGGCAGGGACGCATCTTCGACCGCACGTGGCGGCACTACAACGGTGCGCATGTGGTGGCGAAGCCCTTGAACATGGAACCGGACCAGTTGCGCGGGCAGTTGGTGAAAGTCTGGCGCGAATTTTACCGGCGCCAGAAGGACCAGCACGTCGCCTACCTCGAACCGGCCACCTGGAGCAACGCCGAACAGGTCGTCGGCAAACCGCTTCAGCGCCGCGGCGTTCATGGTCAGGCCGCCATTACCGGCATCGGTCTGCTCAGTCCCATCGGCAACGACCCGGTAACGGCCACCGCTGCGCTGCGCGAAGGCCGGGCTGGCATCGCCCCGATCACGAAATGCGACACGAGCCATTTCCGCACGAAGTGCGGTGGCGAAGTGAAGAACCTCGATGTGGCGGAGCATTTCACAACCGACGAGCTGAAGCGATTTGAAGACCCGTATCTGCGGCTCGCCATCGCCGCCGCCCGGCAGGCGGTGCGCGCGTCCGGGTTGCCGTGGGACGCGCCGACCAAGCACAACAACGTCGCCATCGTCCTCGGCACCTGTAACGGCGGCCTGCTCTCCGCCGAGGCCGAATACGCTTGGAAACACGGCAAAAGCCCGCGGCCGTTCGACGAGATGATGAACCTGCAATCGCAGCTCTACGGCTTCGGTAAGGCGATGGCCGACGCGTTGCAGGTCGGTGGCGAAGTCTGGCTGGTGACAACGGCTTGTTCGGCTTCGACTTCCGCGATGGGGTTGGCGCAGACGCTGATCAATCGCGGCTATTACGACACCGTCATCGTCGGCGGCGCGGACGCGATGTCGGTTGCCAACATGTCCGGCTTCGACGCGCTCAAGGTGACCTCGACCGGCAGGACCGCGCCGTTTTCGCTACCGGTCGGCATCAACATCGGCGAAGGCGCCTGTTTCTGGGTCGTCGAGGAGATGGAGCAAGCGCTTCTGCGCAATGCCCGCGTGCTCGGCAAGATCATCGGTCACGCCACCGGCTCGGACGCGTATCATCCCACGACGCCCGATCCGCGCGGCGACGGCGTTTTTGCGGTGCTGAGCAAGGCACTTGCCGATGCAGGTCTGAAGCCAGCCGACCTCGGTGTCATCAACGCCCACGGGACCGGTACCGAGTCCAATGACAAGGCGGAGTCCAAAGGCATCGCCAAGCTCCTTACCGGCGCCGCGGTGCCGGTGGTTTCGACGAAATCGTTCTTCGGCCATTGCATGGGAGCGAGCGGCATCCTGGAAGCCACGTGCCAGTTGCTGGCGATGAACAACGGCTTCCTCGCGCCGACCGTGAACTTCACCGAGCCGCGTCCCGGCTGCACGCTTGATTACGTGCCGAACACGGCGCGTGAGAAGAAGTACGACGCGTTTCTGAAGGCCAACTACGCCTTCGGTGGCAACAACTCCGCCGTGGTCATTGCGGACCGCGACCGGGTTGTGGCGCCGCGGGCGACCGAGCGCGACACCGTCGTCATTACCGGCCTCGGCGCCGTGACAGCGGCCG
>JBFZFE010000111.1:0-4457 GCA_041306525.1 Verrucomicrobiota bacterium
GCCGATCTGAATGAGTACACCTTCCGGTTCAACCGGAGGTTCTACCCATTCAACGCGTTCCGCTCGCTGCTCGGCATCGTGGCGGACACGGAGCCGACGACCGATGCTGCACTCTACGACCGAGCGAGCGCGTCACCCACCCGCGCAGAAGCGGTCCAAAGTGTGACTGCCGGATAAGCATGGTTCGTTCACCATGAGCGGCACCGGTGGCGGCGGGTTCTCGGCCTGTGGTGGCACGCGTGCCGTCGCCATCAACGGCAATACCAACTCGATTACTTGGGGCGCCACTAGCTTCGTGGCCAGCGGTCAACGCCTGCTGTTCGGCTCACTGACTGCCGACGGTTTGTTGGTCTACAGCAACGGCTTGAGCCTCGGCACCACCGGCACGAACATCCGCGAGATCTTCGTGACCGACAACGTCGCCACCAACACCGACGTGGCCCAACTTGCGAACGTCATCACCGGCAGCAGTGGCAACTCGTTGCGCAAGACCGGCAACGGGGTGCTCGACCTGAGTGGGGCCAACACATATGCCGGCTTGACCACAAACGCTGCCGGTACGCTGCTCATCAACGGCAGTCTCTCCGCGGGCGGCGGCGCAGTCGTCACTCTCGCCGTCGCCACCCTCGGCGGTACCGGCATCGTTAACCGCGCCGTCACCATCGATGAGGGCGGCATTCTCGCCCCCGGCAACAGCATCGGGACATTCACCGTCAGCAGCCTGACGCTGGCCGACAACGCCTTGCTCGCCTTCGAACTCGGCACGCCGAGCAATAGCGACATGGTCGTCGTCAACAACACATTCGTTCTCGGTGGACTGGAGTTCACCCAGTTCAGTTGGTCCACCAATGCCGGCTTCGGAGAAGGCGTCTACACGCTGTTCGATGCCCAGACATTGAGCGGCTCGCTCGGCGCGATTACCAACGGCCAGATTGCCGGGTTGCTATTGCTGGGGCGGCGGCGCAACCGCAGCTAACCAGCGGCCATTCTCATCACGACAGCGGTGCCGGCCGTCGCGGCGCGCCGGAAACAGTCTTGCTTGGCGGCCCCGGTCTGATATGCGTCGCATTCATGTTTTCTTTTCGTCCCAAGTTGTTCGATGGGTTGCGAAACTATAGCCGGGCCACTTTCTTGGCCGACTTGGCGGCGGGTATCACGGTCGGCATCGTTGCCTTGCCACTGGCCATCGGGTTTGGCATCGCCTCGGGAGTCACACCAAGCCAAGGGCTCTGGACCGCGATCATTGCCGGTTTCCTGATTGCGGCGCTGGGCGGCAGCCTCGTGCAAGTGGGCGGGCCGACGGGTGCGTTTGTGCCGATCCTGGCGGGGATCGTGGCGGGTTACGGATATGGCGGGCTGGCGGTGGCGACGTTGATGGCGGGCGTGATTCTGATTGTGATGGGTGTGATGAAGTTGGGAAGCCTGATCAAATTCATCCCCTATCCGGTCACCTCAGGGTTCACGAGCGGGATTGCGGTGATCATCTTTGTCGGACAGCTCAAGGAGTTTCTTGGCTTGCCGGTGGATAAAATGCCGCCCCATACGCCGCACCAAATCGCCACGATTTTCCATCACCTCGGCAATACGCACCTCCCGGCCTTTGGCTTGGGTTTGCTCGCAGTGCTGATTCTGGTGGTCTGGCCCAAGAAGTGGCGGCGGGTACCGGCTTCCATCGTGGCGGTGGTGGTGACGACTCTGCTGGTGGTCCTGTTCCATCTGGATGTGGCGACGATCGGCTCAAAGTACGGCGGGATTCCGCGCGGTTTTCCCGAACTGTCGATGCCGACGCTGACCTTTGCGCAATTTCAGGATCTCATCATACCGGCCCTGACCATTGCGATGCTCGGGGCCATCGAGTCGTTGCTGTCGGCGATCGTTGCCGATGGCATGATTGAGTCGCGGCATGACTCGAACCAGGAACTGGTCGGCCAAGGAATCGCCAACGTGGTTTGCCCGTTTTTCGGCGGCATCTCGGCGACGGGCGCCATTGCCCGGACGGCGACCAACGTGCGCAGTGGGGCGAAGACGCCCGTGGCGGGCATCATTCACTCCGTGACACTGCTGGTCATCATGTTGGTGGCCGCGCCTTACGCCAAATACATTCCCCTCACCGCGTTGAGCGCGGTGCTGATCGTCGTGGCTTACCGGATGGGCGAATGGGAGAACTTCCCTGAGTTGTTGCGCAGCACCAAAAGCGATTTCGGCGTCATGGTGGCAACCTTTGCGCTGACGGTGGTCTTCGATCTTACCATCGCCGTGGGAGTCGGCCTGGCAATGGCGGCGGTGCTGTTCGTGCGGCGCATGGAGGAAATTTCGCAGATCAAACTGGTCACGCCCGAGAGCGATCTCGATGTCGGCGCCAGTTCGATTCGCGGCAAACAGGTGCCGCCCGGTGTGGTGGTTTACCGGATCGAAGGCCCGTTCTTCTTCGGGGCCGCAGAAAAATTGGAGGCGGCCCTGGCGCGACACACCGCCTTGCCGAAGGTGGTGATCTTCCGCATGCGCACGGTGCCGGCCGTGGACGCCACCGGGCTGCACGCGCTGGAGGTGTTGCTGGACAAGTTCCAGCGCAAGGGCACTCATCTGCTGCTCAGCGGTGTACAGCCGCAACCGATGAAAGTCCTCTTCAAGGCAGGTTTTGTGGACAAGGTCGGTGTCGATAATTTCTGTGGGAACATCGATGTGGCGTTGACGCGGGCCGGTCAATTACTGACCAATCCAGTTAAATAATCATTGCGCCCATCGAAAGGAGATGGCGTAATGAAAACCAAGCCGTCACAGTCTTCCGCCGACGTTCTCGACATGGAGCCGGCCATCGCGGCCCTCAAAACCACCCGTCCCACCTTCTATCGCTGGCTGCGCTCGGGCCAGATCAAGGGCATGAAAGTCGGCCGGCAATGGCGGTTTTACCAGCAAGACATCGACCGGTTCCTGCAAGGCGAACCGCCGCGCATTGATCTGCCGGCCAGCATCGAACCGCTGATCAGTCAGCTTCGTCAGCAAGTCCAGGCCATCGACAGCAAATCCGTTGCTGCCGGCAACGATGTCGCGAGCGCAGTCAGTCTGCTGATCCAGTGCGGTGTCCGCAGCGGGGCGAGCGACATTCATCTCGCGGGCTGCGTCACCGCCGCCGCGCCCACCGGGGTTGGCCAAGCGCGTCTGCGCATCGATGGCAGGCTGAAGCTCGTCGCGGAGTTCGACCTGCGTTTGCTGCCAGCCCTCATGGAACCCGCCTGCGATCCGCGGGAACGGGAGAAGCCCCCAGACGGCCGCATCATGACGCAGGTGGATGGCCCGGCGGTTGACTTGCGCGTTTGTTTCATCCCGTCGGTGCTGGGCGAAAGCGTGACCTTGCGAATCTTGGCCCGCAACCAGGTAATTCTCGGGCTTGAGGAACTTCAGTACGCGCCGCATGATTTCGCACGCATTCAGCGGGCGTTGTCGCATCCCTGGGGCCTGATCGTCTGCGCCGGCCCGACGGGTTGCGGCAAGACCACACTGCTCTACTCCTGCCTCAATCGCGTCACCGGTCCCGCCACCAAGGTGATGAGCATTGAGGACCCGGTCGAATTCGTCCTGCCTCAGGTGGTGCAGATTCCGTTGAACAGCCGCGCCGGGCTGACCTTCTCTGTGGCCATGCGTTCCATCCTGCGTTCCGACCCGGACGTCATCATGGTCGGTGAAATTCGCGACGTGGAAACGCTGAACATCAGTTTCCAAGCCGCCCTGACCGGCCACCTTGTCCTGACAACACTCCACACGCCCGATGCTGCCAGCACGCTGATCCGCATGGTCAACATCGGTTCCCCTGAGTTCCTGGTCACCGACGCCACTCGTCTGATCATCGCGCAACGTTTGGTTCGCCGCGTCTGTCCCGAATGCAGCGTTGCTCAGAAACCGACTGGCGAGCAACTCGAACGGGCACGGGCCCGGGCCACGGCCGGCGGGCTTGTCTGGGAGAAGATGCCGGCCAAGTTCCGCAGCGCGCGCGGCTGCGCCAAATGCGTGCAACTGGGCTACCGGGGTCGCACCGTTGTCGCCGAGGTGCTCGAGGTCACACCGGAAATTGCCGCGTCATTACGTCGCGGGGCTGGCGCCGAGGAACTGACAGCCATAGCTGTCCGGCAAGGGATGACCAGCATGGGCGCCGACGCCATTCGGCGGGCCGGCAATGGCGACACCACGCTCGAAGAAGCGTTGCGGGTTACCGGCAGCCGGTAAGTTCGTCGCGGCTCAGCGTGAGCCGGGCACTTCGAGGTTGAGGAGGCGGAACGAGAGGAGCGTCTCCCGCCAGGCGACCATCACGGCGAACAGGACGCTGGCCATGCCGGCGCAAAAGAGCAGAATCGGCACCCAAATCGAGACGCCAAAATTCACGAGGGCGATGCTGAAGGAACAGAGCACGAACAAGCCAACAGCGGTGTAGAAATACAGGACGGCATTGCGCAGCAGTTTGC
>JBFZFE010000112.1:0-6982 GCA_041306525.1 Verrucomicrobiota bacterium
CAGCACTGTCAACGCGATCCAAGACTTCTTCATGCCGTCACCAGTTAATGACGTGGGAGACACGCCACTGGTTACATTATGCACACACCACGCCACGGAAGAAGTCTCGATTACCGTAAGCATCACGCTGAGCGCCTCTTGACAGAGTTATGACGTAGGAATCGTAAGTGTCGTAGGGGTTCTGCTACGACGTTTATGATGCGGGTTGCAGTTGCAGCGTCCGCTGCCTTTTACCCCATGCTGCCGGTGTCACGTCGGGGATTTGGCGATTGGTCATCTGCGGCAGGCGCGTAAGCACGTCGCGCAGATACCGGTAGGGATCCAAATTGCGACGGCGGCAGCTTTCGATGACGGTGTAAATGATAGCACTGCGTTCGCCCGCTTGGGCATCGCCGACGAATAACCAATTTTTCTTGCCGATGGCTGTGGGGCGAATGGCATTTTCCACGAGGTTGTTGTCGATCTCCACCCGGCCATCGTTGAGGTACACTTGCAGCGTTGGCCACTGGCCCAGCGCGTAATCAATGGCACTGCCCAACAAACTCTGCGGCAGATAGCGGCCCGTGCTTTTGAGACGGATCAAGGCGCGCTCCAGACGCGCGACCACGGGACGGCTTTGCTGCACGCGAGCCACGGCGCGCTGTTGCGGACTGGCGCGTTGTTCGCGCAAGACCGCTTCGACGTGGTAGAGGTGTTGGATGTGGCGCAGCAGCCAACCGGCGGTGCGCGGCGAAGATTCCTTGGCCTCGTAGAACTTCCGGCGCACGTGGGCCCAGCAGCCGGCCAGTGCAATGGCCCCGGCGCGTCCGTTGGCAAAGGCGCGATACGCCGCGTAGCCGTCGCATTGCACCGTGCCGGTGAAGGTCGTGGGAATGACGCGATCCAAACAGGCCGTCGCGCGGCTGGTTTCCCAGCGGTAAAACACGTCGCCGCCGGGACGGCTGCCGGTCCAGAAATAGCCTTGTTTGGTGCGCCCATGACCGGGTTCCAGATACCGGATGGGGGTTTCATCCACCTGCACATACCCGCCGCCCATCACGCCGGTGCGGATCTGTTCGTAGATCGGCTTGAGCCAGTCGGCCGCCAATCCCACCCAACGCGCCAAGCTCTGCCGCGGCAGATGAACACCATGCCGTCTCTCATAAATCTGTTCCTGCCGGTACAACGGCAGATGGTCGCAGTATTTGCTGACCAGAATGTGCGCCAGCAGGCCGGGCGAGGGCAGGCTGCGATCCAGCAACCGTTCCGGCAGCCGCGCGATCACCGGCGCGCGATCTGGGTCCACGCGGTGAACGTATTTACGGCGAATAGTGCGGCGGCGCAGAAATCGCGCCGGTTCATTGTCCAACTGCTCGCTGACTTCCTGCCCGATGCAGCGCCAGTTGAACGGCTCCGCCTTGACTGGTTCAGGATCAATCACCTCTTCTACCACCGGCAGATTCTCCGGCAAACGCGGCCGGCGTTCTTTCGCCACACGGCGAACCGGAACGATAGATTCTTCCACCGCCGGAGCGGCGGCGTACGTCTCCGCCACGACGGTCAGTTGCAGGAGTAGTTCCAGTTGGGCGGCATTCAATTGCTCGCTCTTTTTGCCGAAGAAGCGCCGCGCCAAGGCGTCGAGCTTCTGGCGCAGCAGCGTATTCTCCTGGCGCGCCTGTGCCAGCGCCGCTTGGCACTCGTACAGTTGACCCGTCAATTCCGTTTCGCGCGGCGTCATCGGTTACGGTCTCTGACACACGTCAGGGACCGCTGTTCAAACTTTGTGGAAACTTTTTGCGCGACACGCTTTCTTACGGCTCCCGTTCGTACCACGGACGCAGTGTCGCCCCGCGCAAGTCCACGCCATCGGTCAACAGCGCCAACGCCTGCGGCGTCAACTTCAACTTCGTCGTGGCCGGCGCCAAATGCTTCGGCCACGAAAACGTGCCCCGTTCCAACCGTTTCGTCAGCACCCACAGTCCGGTGCCGTCCCAACAGAGAATCTTGATCCGCGTGTGCCGCCGATTGCTGAACACAAACAACGCCCCCTGGCGCGGGTCTTCCCCCAGCCGCTCCGTGACCAGCCCATGCAGGCCGTTAAACCCCTTGCGCATGTCGCAGGCTTCCACCGCCACAAACACTTTCAGGCTGCCGGAGAAACTCAACATGGCTTGGCCAACGCCCGCAACAAGGCTGCCACCACTTCCGCCTGTTTCACATCGCCCATCTCCAACCGCACCCCGCCGGGCAGATGCAACAACACCACGCTCGCCGATCCGTGCGCCTGTTCTACCACCGCCTCCAACCACCGCGTCGAATCCGATGCCTTTTCCGAATCAGCCGTAGCGGCACCTCGTTGCCGACGACGCTTTTGCACCCACGTCGCAAAGGTCTGGTATTTGAGGCCGAGCACCTCCGCAAACTTCTGCCCGCTCAACCCACTGCGCTCAAACTCGTCCAGCAAATCTTCCCGACGCTGCGCCGTCACTCGAAGCCTCCCCAAGGAATCCGTCTTGATGACCTGTGTCGGAACTTCTGTCGTAGTAAGCATCGTTGTCATAGCCGCAAAACTACGACACTTATGACTGCCTTGACTAGAGGGGCTCGGCAGGACGCTTACCGAACACCACCCCGCCAGCCACCCAAAACAGCACCCCCACACGCGCCAACTTGACGCGGCGCAGCCGCTAACCTTGTCTTATATTGAACATCTCCGCAGAACGGCATGTGACCGTGGCGATGCCGGGCTTGTCTACATCTCATATCAGGCCGCAAGGGGATAGAGGGCGATGCCAGGTCATTGAGGACTGCAGAGGACACCAGCGGTCAGGAGATGACCCGGGATGACGGGGGATGACAACGGAGGACCAGCCCCCAGCGGTCGCTCAGATTGTTGAGTGCGGGGACGGGACCCCGGAGGCTCAAACTTCATGTGTGACCCCGCCATCATGAAATCAAGAGCATCAGCACACCTCCAGCAACAAATATTGCACCGTATAAGTATGCTTTCTTGACCCGCAGTTTGGATCGATGGTCTAGATACATTGCGAGTATCATTGTCGTTAACCCAACCGCTGTAAGACTCCAGCCAAGGACATCGCTAGTTCCCCCTGCGGACGGCACGAGCGTCACCGGCAAGAGCAGAAGGTAAAGGGCTACTGCTATTGTCAGCAATCGCTTTCTAGACCCCCATAGCCCAACGAACCAGCTTGTGGATGCGATGGCAATGATTCCAAGAACCAATGCGAACCAAAGATAATCAGTGGTGATCATCACTCAATTCCGTTAACAGCGTTACCGTGATTCAGACCAGCTGTGGCGGCATGAAATACCCCGGTGGCGATATACTCCCGACCATTTGGCGACACCAGATTGCTCCACCCTCCATATATCGCGCTGCACATCTTGGCGATCACCACACCGCGTTTGTAGAGGCCTCCGGCTTCATTTGACACAAAGATACTCCACTTGTCGCCATTCCAAGGAGCGGGATGGCCGTTCTTACTGATGATGAACGCTCCATGGAGCGCGTCGGGGTAGACATACCCATGTCCATAGAGCGCGAAACCCCAGTTATCGCTAAATGCAGCGGATAGGTCGCTCTGTGTGAAAGCCTTGCCGCTGTAGACAAAGAACTTTACCAAGAAACCCTTCTCAACTGCTCGCGCCCTCGCTTGGTTGGCATATATCAGAGACCATCCCTCCGCTGTTCTTCCCTGCTCGCCAACTGCAACCACAAACACATTGGGCACTGTGTACGCACACCCGGGCTTGATTGTATCACTTGGCTTTACAGGGCTTCCATCGGCCTCTTGAAGCCAGTACCTACTTTCGTGCTCCCACAGATGTATCTTCTCCGCAAGAGTGTACTTCGTGTCCCCATTTTCAGCAATTATTGTTGCCCTAGCAACCCCTTGTCGCTTGCCGTTCTGCCATTTCCATAGCCCGTACAGGTCTAGCTGATTAATTGCGTTGTTGTCGCAGTACCTATATGGGATGGCCGTATCGCGAGGCAACAATTCACCCTCCTCTTCAATTTGTTGCTGCAAGGACACGGGAGGAACAAATGCAGAATCGGAAAGCGGGTCTCTGGAGAGCCAATCAGAGAGACCCGACACGGTTTTCGTAGGGGTGGAGCCGATTTCCCATTGCGTTTCAAGCGGTTGCGGGGCGGGAAACCGGGCGCGGATCGAGGCAACTCCCCGGAAACCCCGGACACGATTTTTCGAGGGGGGGTCGGCCTGCGCCGGGCGGCTGCGGCCTGACACGTCTGCGGTCACCGGCGCGGTTGTGGCGTAGAATCCCACGGCGGAAACGGTAGCAAAACAGCCGCTAAAGGGAAGGATTTTCCGGGGCGGCGGTCGCCTCGTCGTGGCGCTCGGCCGGGTGACAGCGGGCGTGCACGGCCTGCAACTGGATGATGCTGACTTCGGTGTAGATCGCCGTCGTTTCCAGTTTCTCGTGGCCGAGCAACTGCTGGATGTAGCGGATATCGGCGCCGCCTTCCAGCAAGTGGGTCGCGCACGTGTGGCGCAGCAAGTGTGCTCCGCCGGGGCGCCCGGTCCGGGCCGCGGCGATGTACTGGACCACCTTGCGCCCGAGCACGTCGGCGTTGAACGGCTCGCCGTAGCCGGACAGGAACAACGCGGGTTCGGCCGCTTTGACCATCAACAACGGCCGCACGTCTTCGAGGTACTTCTCGACCCAGCGCAGGGCGCGGTGGCCCACCGGCACTACGCGGTCCTTGCGCCCTTTCCCCTGGCGGATGTGGAGCAACCGCTTTTCGCGGTTCAGATCGGCGACCTCCAGCCGCACCAGTTCGGCCCGGCGGATGCCGGTCGAGTAGAACAATTCGAGGATCGCCCGGTCGCGGAGGCCCAGCGGATCGACGATGGCCGGTTGCGACAAGACCGCCTCGACCTCGGTCACGGTCAACGCTTCGACCGGCAGACGTTTCCCGGGCCGGGGCAGTTCGATCTCGCTGGCCGGATTGGCTTCGATGGCGTGCTGTTTGCAGAGCCAGGCGAAGAAGTTCATCACCCCGCCCAGCCGGGCCCGCTGCGTCGTGATGCCCAGCGGGTGGCCGTTCTTCTTGCGGTAGGTCCAGAGCCAGCGCTGATAGCTTTCGAGGATCGTGCGGGTGATCTGGTCGGCGTGGAGCAAGCCGCGTTCTTCGGTCCACGCCAGAAACGGTTTCAACTCGCCGTGCCGGCTTTCGACCGCCTCGGCGGTGCGGTTCAAGATGTGCAGGTGTTCGAGGTGGTCGTCCACCAGCGCGGCCAGCGTCGGGCCTTGGCGGGTGAAGCCGTCGGCGGGCTTGACGTTGCCGCCGCGTTTGTCCTGGGCGCGTTGGCGCATCCAGCGCACGGCGTTGTATCCGCTCCGGGACATGATTACGACACCGCGACGGCGGGCGCTCCTGATGTGCGAGCCGGCAAGGTGGCAAGGTTGACGGAAGTCGCTGGCCCGGCAGGTGATAACCTTGTCATTTCATTTTGGCAAAGGGGGGTCCAACCCCCCGCCGGCCCCGTCCAGGTTGGTGGCCGTAGGCGTGCGTCTTCGCCGGAAGGCTTCGCCGCCACACGTAACTTCTCCACGTCGAGCAGGCCGATATGGGCCACGGCGGTCGGCTCGTCGGCGTCAATCAGCAGTTCGTATTGCAGCGTCGCCCCCAGGCGACCAAACCGGGGCGCGACGTATTCGAGCTCCTGCAACCGCCACAGGTGCCGCTTGACCTGGCTGTAACTCCAGCCGCAAACGGTTTGCAGATCGCGGCGGCTGAACAAGGCCAGCGACTGCTCGATCTGTTGTTGCTGGCGCCGGGTCTTGACCAGACTCTTGGCCGACTCCAACAGTTGCCGGGTCTGGGGCGGTAACTCGTCCAGCGAGCGGCCCAGCAATTCGGGCGCCAGCCGGTTGGCCAGGGCGATGTCTTCCAGCGTCACCCGGAGAAACTCGCCGCTTTCGGGATCGCGCTCGATGGGCCGCTGCTGTTGATGCAGCAGGGCGATGGCGTCGATCAACGTGAGATATTTCTCGTGGTCGCGCCGGGTGCGGGTGCGCTCCGCTGTGAACGTCAGTTCATCGGCGTAGGGATTCATCACCGCCAGCGGTCGCAAGAGTCGTTGCACGTTGCGCAGCAGCGCCAGCAGCGTTTGCCGGTGCTTCTTCAGCCGCAGCCCTTCCAGCGTCCGGGCTTGGCGTTGCAGGGCGTGGATGCGCTCGGTCTGCTCGCGGCTCTCGTCCACCGTCAGGATCAAGCACCGGTTGAGCAACTCCTCGTCGAGGTCCACGGCGGTCGTTGTCAGGAAGATCATCACCGGGCCTTGGACATGGTAGACCTGCGTCTCCATCCGGCCCGTCGTCGGGTCTTTGCCGGTGCTGGCAATCGTCAATTCGCCTTCCGACTGCAACAGCTTCAAGGCGTAGCTGGCTTTCTCCGCGCCTTCCTCCTCGACGATGGCCAGAATCTTGTGCTGCAGATTGGTCTCGCCCAGGTAGTAGAGGCTCTGGCCGGTCATGGCGCTGTATTTGATGCGCTCCTCCTCCGGGAACATGGCCAGGACCGCTTCCATGAGCGTGCTCTTGCCGGCGGCGCTGGTGCTCTGGATGATGACGGCCAGCGGTTTGTCGAGCTTGCGCGACGTGCAGGCCAGATAGGAGAACAGGCTGTTGCGTCCCTCCCCTGCCAGGCCGCAGATCGGGAACGCCGCCGTGATCCGGTCAATGAGGTCCGGGGCTTGCAAGAAGCTCAACGCCGCGGCGTGATCGGCGGCGGACATTTCCGGGGTGTACGATCCACCGGCGGGAGCCAGCGCCGCGGTGATCCGCTCGGTCTGTTCCTGTTCCAGCGCCAGCAGGAGCCGGCCCAGGTCACGTTTGATGAGGTCTTTCTCCAGCCGCGTTTCCTCGGCCGCCCGTTCAATGAACCGCCGGCGCTCGCCGTCGCGGGCCATGTCAAAGCTGTCGAGGTGAAACTCCTCCCCCACCCGCAACCGCACGG
>JBFZFE010000113.1:0-3712 GCA_041306525.1 Verrucomicrobiota bacterium
CGTACTTCCGAATACCGGCCATCCGGCATTGGTAATGAACTCTTTTACCTCGCTAGTTGTTGCATAGCGGAACCCTTCGAAATCGCCGCCAACTCCAAACTGGCTGTTAACGTAATTGAAAGAGTAGTTGGTTGACTCGGCGACATCCAGCCATTCCAAACCAGTATTCGTATCCAGTGTGATCAGCTTGTCGCCTGCGGATTTCCAATCCCGTTCCAGGAACGCTGCATTCGCTGGTGCATAGGGCAGAAGTCCTACGATGCCAATAAGCAGTACCCAGAGAGTCGGCCAGTAAAGCGCCCGGATATTTTTTCTCACGATTGCTCCTATGCACGCAGTGTTTCTAACAAAGTGGATGGGGGCGGATTGCCCGCGAACTCCAGCATGAGGTACAGGTTCCCTACGTCATTGCCGGCTACTCATTTGATACTAGGCTGCTCAACCAATAACGGCAGCACGGCTTCCTTGTTTTTCTTGACCGCCCAATCCCTGGCCGTCATACCCTGCGCATCTTTCGCCGAAAGACCGGCCTTGGCTTCAAGCAACCTGCGCACGAGGACTTCGTTGCCGTTGATGGCTGCGAGCATGAGCGGAGTGCGTCCATCCTTGTCCGCTAGGTTGGGGTCGGCGCCTTTCTCGATCAGAAGCGTCGCCGCTTCGGTGCGGTTCATTCCAGCGGCCCAAATCAGGGCGGTGGCCTGGGTACGATCATCCCTGGCGTTGATGTCCGCACCGCGTTGCAGCAGGACTGCCGCAGACCGGGTGGCGTTGTTCATGGCGGCCAGCATCAGCGGGGTATTGCCTGCGACGTTGCGGGCGTTGGCGTTGGCGCCGGCGTCGAGCAGTGCGTTAAGCGCCGTGTCAGCGTTGCGCATGCTGCCGCGCATCAACGCGGTCAGGCCACTCCGGTCAGCTCGGTCCACCTTCGCGCCCCGCTTCAGGACCGCTTCCACGATCCCCGCATTGTTTGCGACTGCGGCGTAATCCAAAGCGGACATCCCCGTTCGGGTTTCGCTCGTCACGCTGATGCCGCGTTCCAGCAGCAGTCGGGCAACGTCCAGATGCCCGCGGTCCAGAGCGGTGGTGAGCGCGTTGCCTCCGCCCGGCAGGGTGGCGTCGACGGCGGCGCCCTTGTCCAGCAGCGCTTTCACCAGTTCGCTGTGTCCATACCAGGCGGCGAGGATGAGCGGTGGCATTTTCAGGCTGTTGGTGCGCGCATGGACGCTCGCGCTCTGCTCAAGCAGGACCTGCATGATTTCCAGGTGCCCCCTGGGAATCGCCTGCATCAACGGGGTGGCGCCATGTTCGTCGGCCAGTTCGAGGGCGGCACCGCGCTTGAGCAGAAGTCTCACAACCTCGATATGGCCGTTGACGATGGCGTAGACCAGGGCGGTGTTCCCGCGACGATCCTGCAGATTGATATCCACGCCGGTTGCAAGCTCGGCCTCGACGGCCTGGAGATCGCCTCTTTGTGCGGCACGCATCAGGGACGACTCGCCAGTTGGATCACCGGTTCTTTGCTGTCCACGGGATGGGGCAAGGGGCACGCCCTGCTGGAACGAGGGCGATGTCTTGGCTGCGGCAGGGGCAGAACTGGTGGCCGGTTCGTCGGCGACGGCGAGGCCGGTCATGGTCCATCCCATGAATCCGCAAATTATCAAGCGCGCAGATATTGAGGACCGGGGTAGGGCCATGGTCTTTTGAAATTGGGACGGCATTCTGTTGTTTCTCCTGAAAGATTGTTTCCGGGTAATGAGCAAAAAAGAGGGAGCTTCCGCTCCCTCTTTAATGACCCGGACTACCGGTCTTGGTTTCCCTGCATCAAGGTGCGGGCGGAACCCAGGTCGGGGCGTCATCCCATTGGATCTGCAACACGGCATCGTAGACTGCCGTCGGCTTGCGGTCGCCCTTGATGTAGATCGAAAGGTCGAAGCTCTTGGTCACCGGGGCGCCGTTGACCGTCACCGCCTTGATGAGAGGATTCACGAGCGGGATGGTCTTGTCGACGACCGTGCCTTCGTTGAACCAGCCGTTCGAAGTCCAGCCCAGGCTCCATACCAGCGGCGACTCGCCATCGATGCTGCGCTCGTCCGCGGGATTCCAGGACAGCAGGTCGATCACCGTCTTGACCGGCGCACCGACTTCATACTTGATCAGGTCCTTCTGGTAGGGCGGCGGTGCGCACTCCACATTGGGAATCTCGAGTCCGGGAATGTCCTGGCCGAACTTGGGCGGGGTAAGGCGCCAGCGCGGACCGGAAATCAATGTGCCCTTGTCAGTCCTCGGCGTGCGGAAGCTGGCCTCGGCCTGACCGTCACCGTCCGCATCGTAGGCCCACTCGAAGGGCTCGCGGTCGACCGTGGTGTACCACGCGTTGGTGAGGCCGTCGGTCAGATCTTTCGACCACCCATAGGGGTTGCCGTTCCAGTTGACAACCGGCACCACGGTGTCGGGAATCGCGAAGCGTTCGTTCTTCAGCACGGTCCCGGTCGGAATGTAAAGGCCGTTGCCCTGGTAGCAGTCCCGATCCGACAGCCACTGGTCGCCGTTGACGGTGTAGCCCGGCAGACGACCGATGGCGCCCTCGTTTTCCATGTCCTCGGGGCGGATCTGGTCGTTGGGGTTGTTGGTGATGTTGTGGTTGATGACCAGGCGGGCGCCGGTGACGCGATAGCCCTTGCCGCCGTTAGCTGTGGAGGCTGCCGCTTTGGTCCACGCGGCGGGTACCGCCATCGATGCAAACACCCGAATGTCGTTGGGCTTCTTGATCAGGTTGCCCCAGCGATACAGGGCCTTGCCGTCGTCCTTCGATGACATTGAGTAGTCATCGCCGTAAGCAATGTTATCCAGAACGGTTGCCTCGTTCGGCGGCATGAATGACAGCGGGCTGTCAGGGTCAATCCCCGGTACCGTCCAGTCGATTGCGCCAAACGTACCTTCCTTGGTGGTAACCCCTTCAGCCGTCATCAAGCCATCGACGGCGGGGATGGTGCTGCTGAGGACGCGCAGGTTGTTGTCGAGCTTCTTGTCGGCGCAATTCACCAGATCTTCGCCCGTGATCGGATTCTTGATGATCAACTGGTCGCCCGTATTCGGATCGGCGTAGTAGTAAGGTATCGTTTCATGGCAGCTGAGCACATGTTCCATCACCACGAAGTGCTCGCTGTCACACTTCACCGCAGCCCCGCCCAAACCTGAACACCACGTTCCGAGACCTGCCGGAACCAAAAAGGTGTCGGTCTCGGCATCGGAGAATGCGAGGCCGATCACGGCACCGTTCTTGACGACGTTTCCTACCCAGCCTTCACCCCAGATTCCGTCGCCACGAACCTTATCGAAGGCCTCGGCGAAGGGGACCACGTTGAAGCCGAAGGAGCTGTCAATCGGGTAGAGCGTCGCCGAGATATTGACACCGGTAGGATCGGCCACGCTCGCCGTAATCGGCTGCGGATGGAGAACGCCCGGCGCAATCTCGCCGGTCGGGCATGCGGGGCTGCCTGCGATAGGCGCACCACACAGGATCGAGGGATCGCTGCCGTTACCGACGGTCCCTACGGTCTTCCCGCTGTAATCACCGACAAGGTTGTTTATGCTAAACACCGTCGACGATCCCCATGTTCTAGGGGCTGCCTGCGCATACCCGGCCGCCATAGCCGTAACCACCGCTACGCTCAGCGCCGTGCGCTTGAAATTAATTGAACTGCGTGTCTTG
>JBFZFE010000114.1:0-2528 GCA_041306525.1 Verrucomicrobiota bacterium
CGCATCCGCAGATAACGTTCCCGGCTCACGCGCCAGCCGGTCTCGCGGTCTTCCCAGTCGCGCAAAACCCCGTTCGGGCCGGGACCGAACTCCTCGAATTGACCGGTAATCACCAACGCCGGCACCCCGGCCACGGTGGCATCCGGTCGCGGCGGTTCGACCAACGCGCCCTTGAAGGCCAGCAAGCCAAAACAGCGGTCCGCATTCCAGTAGGCGACGTGGCTGGCATAGACCGACGACACCGAGTGTCCGAACGGAAACAAAGGCGCGACAGCGAGTTCCCGGTAACCACTGGCCTCGGCCAACCGATCCAGCGTGGCCTGCAAAATGGCTGGTGAATCGTTTTCCCAATACTTGAATAGCGCGTCGAAATGCGGACGCAGCAACACAATGGCCAGCTTCTCGTCCGCCGCCGCCGCGCGAATGGCGGGATCGTTGGCGATGTACTCGCGCTCCCCCATCAGCACGCCGCGAATGCGTTCCGCGCGCGGCGGAATCCACAGCAACGCGGTGAACGACGCGCCGTTCGTCTTCGTGATCGGCACCGACCATTGATAGCCTGCCGCCGATGGTTGTTCCGCTCGCAAGCCGGTGGCGCTGCTCACCAACGCCACGGCGGCCAAAAGAAAAGACCAGAGTTTTATTCGTCGCATCGCCTCGACCTCCACTGGCCAGAGTAGTGCCCCCAATGCCAGCGTCAATTCATTTGCCTGGAACGAAAGCGTTCCGGAACGTACCCGCATGACATCCCGGAATTCGCACAACTGCCGGAACACGTTCGTGAACAGGGCAGATCAGCCGATGCTGCGCACTTGCAGGTCGCTGTTCGTTTGCTGGATGGCTGGATGGCCGGGGGCGCTGGCGGTCAGGCGCGGGCAATCGACAAAGCCGCGGCGGACGTTGCGGCACCAGACGGCGTGCATCTTGGGCATACCGGGCTTCACGGCGCTGAAGTTGGCGCTGAGGTTGGCGACGTGCAGGCCGTTGACGTTGTCGGCGACCAACACGCTGTTCACGCCGCGGCTGAGCGGGCTGAAGTTGGAGTTCTGGTTGCTGCGATGCGCGGCGATGATGGTCGGCCAGTCGAGCGTTTCGGGGTAGGTCAACTGGATGTCGCGAATGGTGACATCCTCAATCTGAGCGCCGTCCTGGGCGGTAACCATGAGGCGACCGCGGGTGGTGAACGCGAGGTTGCTGATGACGATGTTGCGCATCTGGCCGAGGATCGGTTCCGCCCGGCGGTGTTGCTGAATGTCGAGATAGATGAGCCGCTCGGGCATGTCGGCGCAAAGCGTCGTGCCGCTCAGATTGCTGATGACGACGTTCTCGATCAGCCCCGGCTCCCACATCTCGATCTGGATCGGGCGCTGGACGGGTTCGCAGACGCAGTTGGTGAAGGCGATGTTGCGGATGGCGTGGGTGGTCTCGGCGCCGAGCCCGAGGCCCGCGCACTGGCTTTGGAGGATGCAGTTGGTGACGGTGATCCGTTCGCTGCTGCGGGCGTCCTTGGTGGCCTTGATGATGATGTTGTCGTCGCAACCCCGAATCCGGCAATTGCTCACCACCACATCCCGGCAACCATTGATGTCGAGGCCATCGTTGTTCGGGCCGAAATCGTGGTTATCAATCGTGATCCCATCCACGCGGACCTGATCGCAGTTGTAGAAGTGCACGGTCCAGCCGGGACTCTCGTGGATGGTGAAATCGCGGAGCACGAGATTGCGGCAACGGTCGAGTTCGATCAACGGGCTGATGCGCTGCTTCTTTGGTCGCCAGAACGGGACATCCACGTCGTAGCAGGGGTTGATGCCCATCGCGATCGGGTCGAGCCCGCGTTTGCGCAACTCGACGCACGGCTCGTCCCAGAACGCCATCCCGTTGCCATCAATCGTGCCGTCGCCCTCGATGGTCAGGTTCTCGCACTCCTTGGCCCAGAGCAGATGGAACGGTTGCCGGTCTTTGTTATGGCCCATCTCGCCCTTCGGATAGTCATCAAGATTCGGGTGCGCCCGCAACACGCAACCGCGCGCCAATCGCAACGTCGTGTTGCTGCGCAGATGCAGCGTCGTGATCGTCCAGGTCCCCGGCGGAACCTCGATGATCCCGCCCGCATCCAACGCCCGTTGAATCACTGCCGCTGTCCCGCGCGGGTCCGACGTCTCCTTGAGTTGCTGCAACAATGTCACGCTCATGGGGAGCGTGTGTAACGAGCCCGGTACGGCTTGTCAGCAAGATTTTGGGCACGCCGAAAGCGTCACGGCTTCAGTTGAACCCGCGCCCAGAGCAGCGGGGTGGCGTACACGCCCTGGTCATTGGCGCTGCCAAGGTACCAGTTGGCTTTTGGCCGGGAAGAGAGCACCGAAACCGCGCAACGGATCTTGCCGCCCTCCACCAATGGTTTGCCCTTCCACGGGATCACCGCTTCGAACTCCCAGCGCCCAGCGTGAATGACCGCGGCGACCTGAGCCCCCGGGATGGGATTCTGCAGGTGCATCGGCCAGATCAGTTGGGCCGTTGGGGACAAGCCG
>JBFZFE010000115.1:0-9433 GCA_041306525.1 Verrucomicrobiota bacterium
CCGATCTGCCATGTTGCAGATCTACTTTCGTGTCTTGGATATTGCCATGATATGGCGCGTATCCTATTGATCTTAGAGTAGGGGTAGCTATCCTCGTGCTGGTATCGCGGAACATGAGCGCCCCCTCTGTTGGGCCAGCGAAATGCCTCAAAGCGATACAATAGTGGGGTCGGATCAAGAGGGATTCGGTTACGTACTTGATGGCCAGAGACCGTATCAACGAAGGGGTCGGCAGGATCTGTCTTGCGAGACCATAGGAAATGAAGGTGGGGTTCAGCTAATGAACCATCAATACGACCAATGAGGTCTCCAGCATTCACCTGGGCGTTTGGTCCGATACTCGGTTCGACAGAAATCAGATGCCTGTATAAAGTGTACACGCCAGAGCTAACAGGGTGATGGCGTATTACGATCTCCCAGTCAGGTCCAGAACCATTATGGTCTACCACAGATTCGACAACGCCCCAATTCACGGCGTATATAGAATCGTTGTGGGGGGGTGATCCCTTAGGGAAAAGGTCTATTCCTTCATGACACCTATAACAAGCGCCTCCATCCCTGGGTGCGCCAAATATGCTACCGCCACTCCTCAAACCAAAGGGAAACTCCATGGGAGGGGCGATTAAGTGATGCGCGAAGGGGATCGGATCGATGTTGCTCATGACTTATCCTCCAAATTGCATTTTTGTACTATAAGTCCCACTCTGCGGAGCTTTCCGGTTCTCCGATGAGGAAACCGTAGCTTTCTGATTTGTGGACTTCGATTTTTTCGATTGTCACTTCTGCCATTCTTGCCATTGTCTTTTCCTCAGCCAAGTACAAACAATAAGGATGATCTACCGCCTTCGAGGGAGGAGAGCACCTACCGAGAGTTGTCTACCAAACGCCTAACGCTCCGGTTCAGCGGCGGGCCGCGCAGCGGACCATCCGCTGGAACCGGTGGTTGGATACTCTCTCGGCTGTCAGCCGGCAGCATGGAACTTATCTCCAGCGAAGACCGTCTCCGTCGCGAACATCCCGTAGACCCGCGTGGCAGCTTCCGCATGACGGCAACAGAGGCTTGTATGGGTTTCTTTGTGCGCGCAACTAGCTTGTCGAAGAACGCCTTGACGTGTGGCTCGTGCCGCATCGCGACTAGCGCAGGCATGGACAGCGCCAAGCGGATACAGGCGTTGCCCACCTGCAAGATGCGCGCGGGCCTGTCGGCGGAGGCGCCGGATTGACAGGCGTGGGGATCAAGGCCGGCGTGAGGCCAATAGAGAATTCCAAAGGGCGAATTGCCCTTTTCCCCTACCAGCCTTCTGCCCGGCGCGCCTACCAGCCCTCCACCCTTCCGTAACAACGGAACCCCATGTTCAAGCACAAGCCATCGGCATACGAGGTGACAGGGACACCCCGCCTTCAAAGAAGGTGGCCGAAGCGTAACGGGGAAGCTTACGAGAACCACGGGCCCTACCGTAGGGTTCCCCCTCTCAACTCCACCCGATAAATCCTCCCCTCCCGGCTCGTCACCGTCACCTGCAGCGATTCGGGCTTGGCGTCCACCGGCAATGCGAACGTGACCCGACCGTCCGGGCTGGTTTTCTTCGACAGGAACACTCCTTCGCCAAGGACGGTCACGCGCGCGTCGCGCACCGGCTTGTCATCGAGTAGCACCTCAAATGGCAACGGCTCGCGCCACAAGATGCGCTCGGGATGCTTCACGACGAGCTGCTTCGGCACGTGGTTCCAGACCCGCAGAGCCGGGTCACCATAGAGCGTCTGCGCGTATGACGTCCAGATCGAGCGCACGCCATCCGTAGCCAGGCGCATGCCCGCGGCAGGACCGACGCGGCCGTTCGCCCGGAGCATGCACCAGAAGAACTGCTCGTAGTTGTCACCAACTCCGATCCAGGAGTAGCGCGTGTTGCCGACATACGCTACCGCGCCGCCTGCCTCGTCGACGACCGACACCTCGGCCGCGGAATCAACGCCGTCGGGGCGCCCGGTCGAGCACGAGTCGGCGAAGGCGATGAAGTAGTTCCGGTCGTTCGTGAAGTCGGGCTGCGCCTGGACGTTGACGCCGCAGCAGCCGCCCCACCAGCCATGGCCGGTCAGGCTGACGAAGTGCGCTCCTGCATTCATCGAGTCTCGCAGCGTCGTGTCGCCGAGCGGCACGAGCGGTGGCGGTGGCGCCAGGTCGAAGTAGTCGGAGTAATGCCGCTCCACGTCATTGAAGGCCGGCCACCAGCCGTTCATCATCGCGCGCAGATTCTCCTTCTCCTGTGCCCCTAGTTCCAGCGCAACAGGGTCCCAGAAGAAGAAGTCGGGATCGATGTCGGCGTCGGGACCGAGCACCCTGATGAAGCGCGTCGGTGTCGCGCTCTGCGTCGCGTAGGTGTCGCTGGTGGCGAAGTACCAGCCGATGTTCGCGGCGTGCGCGGTCGTGTTGTACGGAATCACCGCCTGCGTGTCGCCATCTCTCGTGACGAGGCGGTGCGACGAATTCCCCATGGTGAGCGTGATGTCGAAATTCACGTGCAGCTTCGACTCTGTCGCACCGGTGACGTGAGTGAACCGCTTCTCGGCCGGCGGGATCGCCGTATCACCCTGCTCCGAATTGACACCGCGACCCCAGTAGTCCGCGGCGTAGATGATCTTGCGCAGGTACGACGCCGTGACCGGCGTCGGCGCGCCAGGCGCACGAAGTTCTTCATACGTGATGATCTTGTCAACATACGCCTTCGCCTGCGCGCCGGTTTCCGCGGGCACGCGGCCCACCCATACATCCGAGTTAAAGTCGATGCCGTCGAGCGTCACTTCGCCCATGCCATCCCAGTGCGACTGCCCATACAAGCCATTGTTGTTCGTGTCGAAATCGTGCTTTCCGGGAATCGAGTAATGGTGGCCGACGAGGCTCGCGTAATAGAAGTCGGACGGGATCGAGTTCTCATCCTTCAGCCAGTAGTAGTCATCATCAAGGACTGATGCCGGGCCTTCCACGATGATGAACGACGTCGGCGTCAAGTCGCTAAGGCGCGTGAAACCGAAGTCCTTCGTGTTGAAGTCCGCCTCGGTCGTGTAGTACCAGCCGAGAAATCCCTGCCCCGCTTCGCGGTTATACGGTATGCGAACGCCGCCGTGATACGTCGACAGCGGAAACGTGCTGGCAGGCAAGAACTCAGGACGGATCTTCACCACCGAATTGGCCAGGGTGACTCGACACCGACCGCTTTCCGGTGGATTCGTTGCCGTGCGGGAGACGCCAAACGTGCCGTAGCCGCCCGCACCGGTCAGTACGCGCATCGGGACGACATTGACGTCGCCGGCGAGGACGACGTAGCAGGTGTCCCATGCCTCATGCACATGCTTGAGAAAGTTTCGGATCACCTCCTGCAAGTCGCGCGTGAAGCCTCCTTCGGTAAAGTCGCCCCACCGGCCATTGACAATGTCGGAGATGGACACGACACTCGAGCGCATCCCTTGTGCGGTACGCCAATCGGCGAGGCGCTGGAACTCTGCGATGAGGTCGCCTGCCAGCGCGGCGCCACGCTCCGCGAGCACCGGCGCTCGGCTAGTGCCGTCTGCATTGGCGATTCTTTCCGGCCACTGGAAATTGTCGGTGACGATTACGTGCGGGGTCTTTTCGAGAATCCATTCGGGCCACCGGAACTTCTCAGAGACGACGACGCGATCGCTCGCGAGCATCGCCTGCAAGTCCTCGGCGTAGAACTCGCCGAGGCGCACCTTGCGTGACGCCGCGGTGCGATTAGCCTTGTCGGCGTCGAACGTCACGATGTAGCGCAAGTCGGGATAGAAGAGATACGAGCGCGTCGTCGCGTCGTACTGGACCGGCCTCACCAGAAGCGCCGCGACCTGCAACGGCCCGACTTCCTCGGTGCGTGCGAGTTCCACAAGCTTCGCGGGATACCGCGCGCCTCCTTCGAACCTGCGCGGGTCGAGACCGGTCATGCGCGGCGAGCGCCCGAGCGGTTTGAGGGTCTCGGGATCGAGACCCTCATCCGGGAACGGCTCCTGCGCAGGGAGCGGTGGCGCGTCTGCCGCCACGCGCACGGGCTCGCCCGGATCGACTTCGAGCTTGAGCACGTCGCCTCCGAGCGGGAGTGCGACGAAGCGCATCTGCTGTGGCACCGCTGGCGCGCCGGGAGTTCCACCGGTGGCAAAGCCGGGAAGGCGCGGGACCACAAACCCGCCGCGGTTCTCGATCTTCAGCGCCCCTTTCGGCAGGCCGAGCGTCGCACCGACTTCGTTGTCCTTCAACGTCGACGGCTTGCGGTCGATCTTCACCTCGAACGTCTCGTCGGCGCTGGCGTTCCACCGGATCGCATCTTTTGTGTGCATGAGGAACTTGCCCGAGCCTTCATAGAGCGACAGATAGACGTCCGGATGCCGCTCGAAGAGTTCGCGGAAGTCCGATTCCGAATACCTGAGCTCGAACGCGCCGTCCGCGCCGGTGATCACGGTTCCGAGGAGGTCGTCGAACAGCAGGTCCTTGTCATACGCGCGGACCATGATGCCGCAGACACCGGCACCGCTCTTACGATCAACAACGCGACCAGAAATGCGAAAGTCTAGAGACATGGAAGGGTTCCTCCATTTGGTTAATAGAGTATCTAACATTGGCCTCAGCCGCCGCCCAAAGTGCGGCGAGCGAAGCTAGCGGCACTTTGGGATGTCGGCTGGAGGCACACGTTAGGCATTTAAATTGATATTAACCCGTTGACTCTCATTTGCAATAAAGCATTTGAGTATAGGTGCTAATCCATCGCGTGTCGTGATGGTAGTGCCTGGTCTGCCAACTGAGCTTGACGACGTAGGCGCATACCGGATCGCCCAAGACATTCACGGGAAAGCCTGCCGCTCCACTCTCTCCTCCCCGGAAGAAGAAGTTGCCACTGAACGAGCTATTGGGTAGCGGTGGGGCGTCATGGACTATCCCGCCGTTGTTTTCAATGGTGACCTTGAAGTAGCTCAGGTGCGGGTGGTCTATGGTGTAACGGACATGCACATCGTTGGTGATCTTGCTGCATAGGTCGCCCGCGAGTTCGGCCAGATTCAAGGCGTATTTTACTGGTGAATTGTCTATCACGAGAGCATTGAGAGTCTTGTTGTCGGAGACCTTATCCACAGCCTGGCCAGTGTCATAGACCTGGAAACGCAACTTGAAGCGACGAATCGGAGCACGATCCGCCACCGCTACCGCCGTACCTGCCGCTACCAGACCCAGGTTTTTGTTGACGTCGTAGGGAGCAGGCGTATAAGCGGTCGAGTTCAAGGTCATCAGCAGGTATGCCCCGACGAAATTATGCTTGGTCACCGCAATGGGTGCGGTCGTCCCGTCGTGCATGTCGACTGTGATTACTTTCCCAAGCAGGGTGACACACCCGTCGCCGTCGAGATCACTCGACTGTACGATGACCGGCGCGGAACGGGGGTCCCCATTTCCATCGGTGTAATAGATGTACCCTACCTTGGAAGCGCAAATAGATTTCACGGCGACAAGGTCGGCATCGGCGGGGGCATTGGACGGCATGGCCGCCGGGTCTTCGGCTCCGGGCCATGTCCAGGCGCCGATGAGGAAGCGATACTTGAGCGCCTTCCCATTGGCGACGTTGATGAGCGGCATGTTTCCGTGCAGATCGATGCAGTCATGCATCACCAGCGAACTCGCTCCGCCGTAACCTTCGGATGAGAAATCAGTGTCCACTTCCAGATCCTCGACTCGTTCCCAATGAGGGATTTCATCTTGATCCGGCGGGGCAAGCTGGTCGGTACACAACTCAATGCATGTGCAGTAGCCCACATTTTCACGACCGGGCTGGCGACCCTCAGACGAGCTTTCATTGACCACAAGGCTGCCACCATACTCGGCCTGGAAAAAGAGATCCGGGCCGCCGGTAAGCTCAATGTTGATCCAGGGCGAAAACGGCGTCCTCTTGAAAGCGGCGGAGGTGTAATAGATACGGAAGCGACCGCTGAAGTCGGTGGTGGCCTGGCCAAGCGCATCGTGCTGAAGCCAGTCGGCATCGAAGGCACGTATGATCGCACCAGGAAGCGGCTTTTTCCCCTCGCAGGTAACGAACCGGCCACAGATGACCCAGAGATCAAAGTAAGCGAGCAGATGACACCAAAGGCGTGCCGAGATGATGTAATCCCAGTATTCGGCAACCATGATGTCGCCTTGTTGGATCCATTCCGGTTTCAGGGATGTGATGGTGAATTGTACGGGGATCGGTGTGGCGTCTGGATCGCGCCCGGGCATCGAGGTCATCCGCACATCCACCTCTATTTCTTCACCCGAATACTTATCCTTTTCGGCGTAGATCTGAAAAGTAAATTCACCATTTTGGTCGGTGCGCGCCTCAGCAATCAAATACTGATGCTTCGTATTTACGTCGTCATCGGAGAGCACTACAAAGGTGTATTTTGGCGGTGCTGACACCAAGCCTGGCACATCCTGATCGCCTCGGTGTCGATAGAGCCGCACTTGGACGTTTGCGAGCACATCCAGGCATTCTTTGCAGATATAGGCACGAAGTTTCCCCTTAAATATGTAGTTGTTCATGTCGTAGGTTCCTCAAAATATATGGGTTTTTTAATCTGAGATTCGATACGGTGACTTTTCCTCAAGGTAAGGCTTTAACCAACACTACAAGCCTTTACTTGTTGCACACTAAATCCTCATATCTCCATCACCTCCTTTCATGTCGCCTTACGCTCAAATCAGCCGCCCCAAAAAGCAGAGCAAATCGGCGCTGTTGGGGTCGGCTAAATTTGAATGTTAGGCCACACGTAACCAACAAGATACCGTTCCACTTCTCCCCTATAGTCTGACGCGAGTTTGTGTGTACCTATGACCCGGAGCCGAGACGCAGACCTCGATAAAGCGCCGCAGGGGTGGCAACGTCGATGGCGTCAGCCTTAGGTCGCTTACCGGCATGCTCAGGTGTGTCGACGAAAGGGCCGTGCTCTTCACCAGTTTTCCAAGGTACCAGATAGTAACCACCCCTCCCGCCGGGGCGGGGTTGATGTAGATGTTTAGGTTGTTGCGCAGGATACTGGCGCTTAGTCTGATCGGTGCAGGTTCCTCCGCCCATAACTGCAAGGTTGGGTCTCCTACCACATGGTAAATCTCGAAATGAGCCTTGACCCCATCATTAGTACCGTGTGCAACTAACAGGTAGGACTTCCCGTAGTTGAGGATATCCCCCAGCCTGTTGTTCTTAACTGCATAGCTGGCGGTTGTCCCTGGGAATGTGCTGATGGCCCCGGGCCACATAGCATCAAACATGGCTTTCATCAAGCTGTCGTTCCGCCATGTACCGGACAACTCGGTCGCGGCAATCAGAGACGGTGCACCACCATTGAACTCCAGTATGGCCTCAGCGAAGCAGTCGCTGGGGTTGTAATCGAAACGGCCAGTCAAGCAGTTGATACTGTAGAAAATCGACGGGTTAGAACTCGAGATGGACGCTATGTGGACCTTACTGAACGATGGATGTGCCCAGCCCGCCTCGCTGCCGTGGTCCCGGTGGCCAACCAGCAACTGCCACTCGGAGGTTTCCGTGATCAGCATGTCCGTGGCGTCGCCTCCCTCCATGATCGCATTACGCACCTCTGCTGGCACAGCCGTACCGTCCTTGTATTGCCGCGGATTAGGATTGTTCGAGACATACACCCGCTCGACAGCGAAACCGAGTGAGATCATGTGTTCGCGGATGCTCTCCATGGTCTTCATGTAGGCGCGGTCGGCGCGCCCATCTTGAGGCGAGTCGTCCTGGAAAAAGGCCGCGAACGTCATGCGACGGTAATAGTTGGGATCGCCAGGCGGGTTGCGCTCGTAATCAATGATCTGCTTAATTACACCATTCGCCTCATCCAGTGAATTTACCGGAATACGACCGCCGGATATCCACGGCAGCACGCAATCACTGGTGTTGTCAGGGTCTCTTGGTGTGAAATAGTAGTGATCGGTAGTGTTGCCAGAGCGCTCCTCAGACGCAATGGAAGCGACGTCACCGAGTAGCAGAACGTAGCGCAATCGGGACAGAAGGATGCTGCGCCGGCCCCTGATGTATTCCTTAATCTGTGCGACTGAGTTGCCCACAGTGTCTATGGATACAATCTCGGTGATGAGACCTCTTCGATTCTTCCAATCAGCCAGCCGTTCCGCAGCACTCTTTAGTTTGTTGTCATAGATGATGAGGTACTCCGGGCCACGGGGAATGAGCACGATGGGACCTGGAATGCGTCCCACCGGAATCCTCTCGGCGATGCGTCGGCGCGGATTGAGAACCAAGTTGCCGAACCCTTCGCGGTTGACGGCTGGGTCTATCAATGGAAACTCATCGGTGTACTGCTGGTCCACCTCTCGCGCGATCAGCTTGATTGTTACTCTGATGTTGCTGTAGCCGACCAATTGCTGTTTAGCCGGGTTGTACTGCAGCGGACGAACATGAATGAGCAGTACCTTGTAATCGTCCAGATTTTGTGGCCCGCTGACATCCAACACTTTTGTCGGATACAGGGAGTCTTCTTGGTAGGCTTCGGCGTCATACTCAAATCCTTCCGTTTCACCGGCCTGGTCCGTGGCCTCCTCCTGAGCGGGAGTAACCAGAATACCGTCATACTTGACTGGCTTGCCCTTTTTGACGCTGACCTTGAAGTCGCAGCCGGATGGGATCTGAACAAAGCGGCCGAATGACGGTAGGAGCGGCTTTCCGCTCTCGGACACAAAGCCAGCTCCCGAGATGCCAATCTCTTTGAACGGCAGAGTCTGGTCGTCTATCTGCTCCTCGGCGTCCCCCACAGTGAAGCCCGGAAAGATGTAATTGATCTCGATACGATCTTCCCTTTCGTCCACCGATACCACTGGCTTTTCCGAATACAGCTCCAAATCGAATTCTTCAGCTAATCCGGAAGGTGAAAGAGATACAAACTTAGACATGGCTATTTCTACTATTTTAATATCGTGAGACCTATTGACTCGGGCCGGCTAAAGGGCGGCCCATTCATCGCGCCTTCCATTCCGTGAGGGGTCCGAAATCAGCCGGGTCCAAGTCAAGGCTAGGCCCCGCCAGGGCCGGTCGCTATCGGAGAAGCTCTGATTGGCTTGTGAGTCTTTGTCCTACAGGGCCGGCAGGGAGGGTTAAAATCAGATAAAAACCGATAGCCACCGCTGGCCGCGGGGGCTATTTATGGGTTAGCGCGCGGAGCTTCTTCGACCCGCGCCCTTCGGCGGCGGGCCCGGGGCACGCCAGGAGCCTGACGACGATGCCATTCGACCTGCTTGCCACGCCCGCCACCTGGGATCTGCTATCCAAGACGGGGCAGGCCTACTTTGATGCCCTGATGGAGCACCTGGCCAAGGTGCTCGGGGTGAGCCTGGCCTTTACGGTGGAATCGGTTGCCCCCTGTGGCAGGCGTGTCTGCC
>JBFZFE010000116.1:0-5619 GCA_041306525.1 Verrucomicrobiota bacterium
TGTCGGCGGCAGCAAAGAGCGGATCGGCATCCACCCAGCCCAGCAGCCGACAACAGTCTTCGAGCCGGTGTGCGGCGATGAATGCCGGGAAGGACGGATCGCGGACCTGACCGGCGATGAGCACCAACAGTTTGTCGCGCGTCGCAGCCGGTAAGCTGGCGAGGGCGCGCAGGATGGTGTTGACGCCCTTGAGGTGGAAGTTGCTGGCGGTGACCAGCGCCAGGCGGCGGTTGCCGGTTTCGTGCTGTTGTCGCAGCGATTGGCGTTCGGCGGCTGTCAGGGACGGAGGCAGTCGGATGCCGTTGCGGATGATGGCGTCGGGGGCACGACGCAATTGGGCGAAATCGCGGGCGACGACCTGCGAACAGGCAACGACGCAGCGGCTGTGGCGGAGTTGATGCAGTTCAAGGCGCATGCTTGCGCGGAGCTCGCGCCAGACGCGGATATGGAGAAGCCGGCGACGACGCAGCTTTGCCGGGTAGGAGCGCATCTGGCGATACCACGAATGGAAAATCGAGCCGGGCAGCGGATGCTCGACATCGGCCGCGGGCAAACAGCCGGTATCATGGATGACATCGCGCTGGAGTGTTTGGGCGAGTTGTTGGAGCGCGAGGGCGCGTTGCCAAAGATTGCGTCGCGCCGCCGGTAAGGTGTGCAGCGTGCAACCGCCGGGAGGGTCGCCACTCGCGGTCTCGGCGACGATGCTGACGCGGTGGCGGTGATTGTGGAGCCAGGTTGCGTAGTGAGCGACCCATTCCTCCGCGCCGCCGCGTTGCGGGCCGAAAGTGGGAGTGGCGAGGAGGATGTGCATGTTGCCGGTTCAGAGAAGTCGGTTGGCGGCGGCGATGAGTTCCTGCGGGTCAATCTCGGCCATGCAGGGCGCGGTCTGGGTTCGGCAACGGGTGTGGATGCAGTTCCAGTTGCAGCCGCGACAGGGCGGGGAGCGAAAGATGATTTCCGTGCGCAGGTTCAGTGTGGCGGGGTAGGGGAAATAGCGACCCGGTAAGCCGCCGCCGCCGACGGCGACGGTGGGGCGTCCCAGTGCGATGCCGAGGTGAAAGACGCCGCTGTCGTTGCAGAGGATGAGTTTGGCCGCGCCGAGCAGGCCGGGCAGTTCTTCGATTTGTGTTTGTCCGCCCCAATCGAGGATCCCGGGCTCGTTCGCCAACCCGTGCGGTGCGCGCCCGATGAAGAGCGCCGTCCATTGACGTTGCCGGGCAATGTGACGGGCAGTCTGAATGAAGTTGTCGCGTTGCCAGGAACGCATGGGATGCGAGGCATCCGGTGCGACGATGAAATAGGGCGTGGTGGGGCGCGGCAAACTGGTGGGCTGTTCGGGATTGACCAGCCAAGGGGTGCGCGAAATCGGCAGTTGCAGGCCGTCCATGAATTCGGCGTATCGGTCGAGTTCGTGAAATGGTGAAGCCGCTTGCGGGATCAGGCGCGTGTAGAGCCGGTCAGTGAGTCGGCGCTCCGCCGGCAGAATGAACATCGGATTGCCAGAGGAGCCAATGCGCTGCGCTGCCCCGGTGGCGCGCATAAGGCTGTCCTCGATGCGGAGCATGCGATTGTAGGTCGGTTGAACCGCGAGGGAGAAACGATTCGCCAAGCGGCGGATGATATGGGCCCGGTAAGGCAGGTCATGAGTCAGGCGACGACGGTCGATGCCGTGGACCTCGGCCGGGGGGAAGTTGCGGCGGGCAAACTCAATGTGGTGGGGATGGACGAAGAGCACCGGCGCCAGTTTCTGTGCCCGTGCATGGGTGATGAGTTTGGCCAGGGCGTGACCGCCAAGGAGCAGATCGCCCAGTCCATGCAGGCAGAAGAAGGCGGCTTGGGGCGGGGAGGAAACGGGGTGTTGACGGCGCAAGGTGCGCGCATCCAGCGCCAGCAGGCAGGCGCCGCGCACAAGTCGGGAGATGTGACTGATTCGCCAGCGTCGCGGTTCGCTCACGGGATTCAGGCGAGCCGGGCGACTTGTTCGCGAGCAATCGCCCACTTCAGCGGTTCGCCGGCGAGGTAACGCTGGAGTTCCTCGACCATATAGCGGCCCATGCGTCGGCACTCGGCGGCCTGCGAGCCAGCAATGTGCGGGGTCAGTACGACATTGGGCATGCTGTAAAGCGGCGAGCCGGCCACCGGCGGCTCCGGGTCGGTGACGTCGAGCACGGCTGTCAGGTCGGGACGTTGCTGCAATGCGGCGATCATTTCCGTCTCGCGAACCACAGCGCCACGAGCGGTATTGATGAAAGTTGCGTGAGGTTTGAGGGCGGCGAAGTGTGCGCCGGTGATCATGCCGCGCGTCTCAGGCAAGTTAGGGGTGTGCAGGCTGACAACATCGGCTTCGCTGAAGATTGTCTCCAACGAGACGAGTTCGACGCCCAATTTCTTTGCCGTCGCCGCGTTGGCATAAGGATCATACGCGATCACTCGCAGATCGAAGCTGCGCAGTTTCTCCGCCACCAAACGGCCCACCATCCCCAAGGAGACCAGCCCAACCGTGCTGCCGTATCCGCCTGCCCCCGCTGTGCGCCGCGGGTAGGCGCCGTTTAGCCGCGTCGCAAAAATGGTTTGCCAGACGTTTTTGAGCGAGAAAAGGATGGCAGCGAGCGTGTACTCGGCCACAGGGACGGCGTTCGCCGCATAGGCGCTGGTGATGACAATGCCGCGGTCCCAAGCTTCTTCGGTGACAAACCCGCGGACAGTGCCCGCGCCGTAAAACACGGCGCGCAGGTTCGGTGCGGACGCGAGAAAACGCTCATCGAGCTTGGGCATGCCCCAACCTGACATGATGATTTCAACATCGCCCAGCAGATGCTGGTTTCGCTGAATGGTTTTGCCGGTCTGCGGAGGGGCGACGATGTCCACCAGACGGGCAATGTCAGCCCGTTCACGGGGCCCATAGATCCAGTCGGCGTTTGCAGCATCCAGGAGAAAGAGGGCTTTGCGCATGCGGCAGCTCAAGGCAGCGTCGCCACCGCGACGATCTCGCTGGTGAGTTGAGTGATGCTGCGCCAGTCCTTGGCGCTCAACAGCTTCTTGTCGCAGAGCCAGGAGCCGCCAATCGCGGCGACAATCGGCAAGGCGAGATAGTCGGGCGCCGTCTTGGCATTGACGCCCCCCAGCGGGATGAACTTCAGGCCGGTGTGGGCATATGGGGCAGCGTAGGCCTTGAGCAGTTCAACCCCACCGGCCAGGGAGGCGGGATAGAGCTTCTGGAGTTTGCAGCCGAGGGCCAAACCGTGTTCGACTTCCGAGGCGGTCATGACGCCCGGCACAAACGGCATGCCGAGGGTGAGCGAAGCTTTCACCACATGCTCATTCAACCCGGGGGCCACGCCGAACTGCGCGCCAGCGGCACGGGCTTCGCGCACTTGCTCAACCGTCAGGAGGGTGCCGGCGCCGACCAACATGTCCGGCAACGCCGCTTTGATGGCGCGAATCGAATCCGCCGCCGCCGCCGTGCGGAACGTCACTTCAATGATGTCGAGCCCGCCCGCCACCAACGCCTGCGCCAACGGCACGGCGTCTTCGAGCTTGTCGATGACGGCGACGGGTACGACACGTTTCTGGGAAATGCGATGCATGTGGTCTCCTGTTGTCAAAAAGAGGAAATTTGTGTAGTACCGCCTACCGAAAACCGTCATGAGAATCAATCACCAACTTCAGCCAGCCGACCTTCAATCCAAGCTGCAACGCTTCTGGGACCTCTCAGGACAGAAGATTCGCCTCATCGAACGCGAGTATGACGCCAGCAAGGGGACACCCGTGTTTACCATCGAAGGCAAGTACACGTTGCGCGGCTGGACGGAGTGGACGCAGGGGTTCCAGTACGGCGCCGCCGTGCTGCAGTACGACGCCACGGGCGAGAAGTGGTTCCTGGAGAACGGGCGTCGCAACACCGTGGAGAAGATGGCGCCGCATGTCAGCCACTTCGGCGTCCACGACCACGGTTTCAACAATGTCAGCACCTACGGCAGCCTGCTGCGCTTCGCCGAGTCCGAGTGGGAACGCAACTTCTACGAGCTGGCCCTCAAGCTTTCCGGCGCAGCGCAGGCGCGGCGTTGGACCAAGACCAAGGACGGCGGCGGCTACATCTACTCGTTCAACGGGCCGCATTCCCTGTTCGTGGACACGATCCGGTCGCTCCGCGCATTGGCGGTGAGCCACAAGCTCGGCCACGTGTTGATGGAGGAGAACGACCGCAAGGTTTCGCTGCTGGAACGCCTGAAGCAACACGCCGTCTCGACGGCCAAGTATTCCGTCTATTACGGGGAAGGTCGCGACGCGTACGACATTCGTGGTCGGACGACTCACGAAGCTGTTTTCAACGTCAACGACGGCAACTTCCGCTGTCCGAACTCCCAGCAGGGCTACTCACCGTTCTCCACCTGGACCCGCGGTCTCGCTTGGGCGATGTGCGGTTTCGCCGAGCAGTTGGAATTCATGCGCGCCATTGGCGACAAAGAGATTGCCGGCATCATGCTCAAGGCCGCGAAGGCGACCTGCGATTTCTACATCGAACAGGCCACCGCGCTCGACGGCGTCCCGTACTGGGATACCGGCGCGCCGCATCTCCACAAGCTTGGCGACTGGCAGAACCGTCCCGCCGAGCCTGTTAACGATTTCGAACCGGTCGACAGCAGTGCCGCCGCGATTGCCGCACAAGGCTTGCTCCGCTTGGGCCGGTATCTCGACAGCAAGAAGTATTGGCAGGCTGGTCTGACCGTTCTCGACGCGTTGCTTGCCGAGCCTTACCTGAGCACGAACAAAAAGCACCAAGGCCTGTTGCTCCACAGCGTTTACCACCGCCCGAACGGCTGGGACTTCATCCCTGCCGGCAAGAAGATCCCATACGGCGAATCCAGCATGTGGGGCGACTACCATATCCGCGAAGCCGCTCTTTACGTGCAGCGACTCGTGACGAAGAAGCCGTACCTGACGTTTTGGGATGGGGTGTAGTTCGCGCCGAAATTCGCGCCGAAAACCTTGTCATGCTGGGGAGGCTCGTCTATAAGGGGCGCCCCAAATCATGATTATTTCTGACCTCAGCAAAACCGAAGGACGCCGTTATCCCGCGCGTCGGCGCACGCAGAACATCGTTGGCGGTGTTTCGCCGATCCAGGCCAAGAGCTTTGCCGTTGGCAACGTCACCCTCGATCCCAAGGGCGGGCAGGTGCCGTGGCACAATCAGGAACAGGAAGAGGTCTATTTCATCGTCGAGGGCACCGGCGAGATGTGCCTCGGCGCGGAGAAGCAGATTTTGACATCCGGCGAGGCGGCATACATTCCGTCCGGTGTATTCCACCAACTCACCAACATCGGCGACACGCCGTTGCGCATGATCTACATCTACGGCCCGGCCGGTGATGTCGCGCACTGGAAACAGGAACTGGCCGGTACCTTGCCCAAGGCGGGCGGCGAAGCCCCGCCGCTGCCGGCTGGCGCCTGGCCGCAATGCACCGAGAAACCGACCGCTTAAACAACCAGCAGACTTCAACGAGGAATCAGCACATGGAAAAAGCCACGATCCACAAAATCGGCATCATCATGAACGGCGTGACCGGGCGCATGGGGACCAATCAGCACCTCATCCGCTCGATCTGCGCCATCATCAAA
>JBFZFE010000117.1:0-3337 GCA_041306525.1 Verrucomicrobiota bacterium
GGAAATCCTCCTCGTCGACGACGGTTCGACAGACGCCACCGCGGCGATGGCGCAGGAAATCGCCCGCCGCCACGCTCTGCCACTGCGGGTTCTCTCGGTGTGCTTTGGCAAGGCGGGGGCGGCGCGAAACGCGGGCCTCGCCCAATCGCAAGGCCGGTTTGTTTATTTCGTCGACGCCGACGATGAACTGGTCCCGGCCGGGCTGACAACGCTGGCGGGATTGCTGGCGGATCATCCGTCCGCGAATCTGGCCATCGGCGCTTGCATCCGCCAAACAGCGCAACGACCCGACAAAACAAAAACGCCGCACGGTTACGGCGAGGACTGCGGCACCAACGTCGTCCGTTATCTGGCCAATGAACTCTGGCCCATCGCCATGGGCAGTGCTTTGCTGGAACGATCCCAAGCCGCCGCCGTGCGGTTCCCGGAAACCATCGACCTCGACGAGGACACGGTATTCTGGACAGCCATCCTCGCCAAAGTCCGCGTCGTGACGACGGCCGCGCCAGTATTGATCTACAGACACGACGAGGCGCGGATGGCCCGGCGCCTGATTGGTTCGCCCCGCCAGACGCTGCTGAAGGTGTCGCGCAGTTTTCGCGCCCTCGCCCCGCGGGGCATTCCCAGGACAGCGCTGAAAAAGCGGATTGCCTGGGTGGCGCTGCGGATGGCGCGGCAACTGATCAGACATCGCCGGTATGCGGCCGCCGCCGGCATCTTGAAACTGGTCCGACAGCATCCGGAGTTTGCGTCGTCCTGGCCTGTGTTTCGATACATCTGCCGCATCCAGATCGGCAGCCGGTTGCAACAGCTTGGGTTCCTGCGACCGCGCAGGCCTGCTCACCACCACGAACCGACCGCATCACGTCGCATCCTGATCGTCACGGTGGATGATGCTTCGTCGCCGGTTTCGGGAGCCGACCACCGGAACCATCAGAACGCAATGGCGGCGGCCAAGCTGGGGCGCGTGCAGGTCGTTTCGATCCGCCCCGGCAATCCCGGCCCGCATCCCGCCGTCGAATTCAGATCCGTCGGCGTGGCGGGCGATACTTCCTTGGCCCTGGTCTCGCGCCGGTGCAGCGTGGAGGCGCGGATTTCCCGCGCGAGTCTGTTGCGGCTGCTCGAACTCAGCCGGCAATTCGGCCCCGACACCATCATCGTCGAAGGCGTGCCGCTGAGCGCGCTGCTCAAACATCTGCGACCACTGGCCAAGACCCTCATCCTCGACATGCACAACATCGAGTCGGCGCTCGCCGCCAGCCAGCCGCCCCCACCAGGGCCACTGCGCCGTCTGGCGGCTGTTTTCAAGAACGATCTCGCCCGCATTCGGCGCCTCGAACAGAAGGCGATCCGCCAGGTGGATCGGATCTGGGTGTGCGCGGAAACCGATCGGGAGCGGCTGCTCACTCTGGCCCAGCCCGACAAGCCAATCTGGGTGGTTCCCAACGGCACGCCACAGTCGGGTCCTGTGCGCGTGTCACCCCGCTGCGCTGGCCAGCGCGGACCGGTGCTGTTGATGGTCGGGCATCTGGGTTACTGGCCCAACGTGATCGCGGCCGAACGGTTGGTGCGCGGCATTCTTCCGAAGGTCCAATCCGCGTTTCACTCGACCCGAGTGATTCTGGCCGGTCGCCATCCCAAACCCAGCGTTCTGGCTCTGGCCGCGGCGCCGCACATTGAACTTCACGCCAATCCTGAAACTGTCTGCCCATACTACGAGCAGGCCGACATTGCCGTTGTCCCGCTTTCACAGGGTGGCGGGACGCGGATCAAAATCCTCGAGGCAATGGCCATCGGCCTGCCGGTCGTGGCGACGCCGATTGCGGCGGCGGGACTGAGCCTGGCTGACCATGAAGAAATTCAATTGGCCGAATCGGACGATGAGTTTGCCGGCCGCATCATCGCGCTTTGGCAGGATCCACAACGCCGAGCGCGCCAGATTGATTGTGCGCGGACGACCGCGACACTGCGGTTCGGGGGCGCGGCGGTGGATTTCGCCGTGAAGCAGGCCCTGGCGCTCGCCGCTGATTGACCGGTCGCGCCCACGCGGGGCCCTTTCTACTCGGGCACGGTGAAACGGAGGACGGCGGATTCGACGAGGAGATCTTTCTGCTGCGCGGGCTGGCCGGGGCGTTGCCACTGGAGGCGGAGGGGACCGGGTTCGCTGATGCCGATGAACGCAGGGGCGTTGGTGGTGACGAGGTGGGCGCCGAGGGAACGCGTGCCGAAGGTGGCCTTGCTGGTTACCGGGTCTTTGGGCGTGGTGATGAGGGCGGCGAGCGCGGGGGCCTCGGTGGTGTTGCGCGGGAGGAGCCACAGGGCGCCGTCGGAAAGTTTCAGGATGAGGTCGAGAGCGCCGTCGTTGTTGGTGTCGGCGAGCGCACCGGCTTGGACGCCGTTGCCGGCGGCAGGGAGAGCACGGGTGACGTCGAGTTGCTCGGCGAAGCCGAACACGCGGAAGCCGCGGGTGAGATGGACGGGCGTGAAGTTCGGGTTGATGAGGGCGAACGCGAGCGTGCCGGTAAGCAAGCCGACCGGCAGGAGGAGCTGGTGCAGTTTCATTTGGCCCTCACCGCGCGATCAACTTCACCGGCGATTTCGAAGAACTTGGCGGTGCGCGCCTGCCAGCCCGAGGTGGCGTACCAGTGCCAGGAGGTGTCGCCGATCAGGTGCATCTGGAGGCGTTCATTGAGTGCGGCGCGACTACGGGCGGTCAGGTCGGCATCCAGTTTGTCCGGCTGTTCCCGCAGGGCGCGCTCGATGACGATGCGGGCCTCGGTTTCCTGGAGGCCTTCGCGCATCATTTCGTAACGGATGGTGGCGAGAGCGCCGTTGGGACCGGGAGCGGTGATGCTGCGAGGGTTGTCGCGCATGAGATTGATGTCGAGAACGTTGTTGGTGCCGAAGCGGCCGATGGGGGTGCCGTTGCGCGTGGTGGCCGTGCCGGCCCGGGCCCAGGCATCGAGCCCGATGCGGGCAAAGCCACGGCAATCGCCCACGACGGTCATTTCGGCGAGGGCGCGAAACGCACCGAATGGCGAGTACGGGAGAACGTCGCCACGGGTGGAACTGGCCTTGAGGAAAGGCGCGTCCCAGCCGCCGATCAGTTTGTCGCGCAGCGGGAAGGAGGCGTCGCGGTTGCCGGGGTGGATCAGGTAACCGACCGCCATGTTGCCGATGGTGAGTTTGCCGTCAGCAACGGCCGGGTCGCCGCGTCCATGCGTGAAGAGCGCCCAGCGCGCCAGCGGCGCATGTTTGGCGAAGAGATCAACCGTTTCCTCGTCGGGACGACTGTCGGCGCCGACGCCGAGATGGACAATGTCTTCGCGCCAGCCGC
>JBFZFE010000118.1:0-30367 GCA_041306525.1 Verrucomicrobiota bacterium
CAGTCTTTCTCCCGAGACGCAGGAAGCCATGCGAAAGGCGGCGCATGAAGCCGGTGAGGAGATCAACAAGCGGACACGCATCGAGAACGACGAAGCCATCGAGGCCATGAAGAAACGCGGTTTGACGGTCCACACGCCGACTCCCGAGGTGGAGGCGGAGTGGGTGAAACTGGCGGAAAAAACCTATCCCCATATTCGCGGCAGGATCGTGCCCGCCGCGACGTACGATGAAGTACAACGGCTGCTCGCCGAGTTTCGGCAACGGCAAACTTCTGCCAAGCCATGAACAGCGAGGTGCCGAGCGTCACACTGCCGCCGCCCGGCTGGAGGCGTGGCGCCTGTTATGCGGAAAACCTCCTCGTCTCACTGGTGCTCGCGGCGTTGGTGTTGTTGCCGTTGACGGAGGTGCTGCTCCGCAAGTTCTTCTCCGTCGGCATCTCCGGCGCCACCGCACTGGTGCAGCATTTGACGCTGTTCATCGGCATGCTCGGCGGCGCAATCGCGGCGCGCGACAACCGGCTGCTGGCGCTTTCGACGGTGGACAATTTCCTCAAAGGCCGCTGGCAGACGCTGGCCCGCGTCCTCGGCCATGGCATCGGTGCGGCGGTGGTGGTGTTGCTGGGGGTGGCGGCGATGCAGTTTGTCCTCTTCGAGAAAGAGGGCGGCGGCATCTTGGTCTACGGCGTGCCGCGCTGGGTGGTGCAACTGGTTTTGCCGGCAGGCTTCGGCATCATCGCGGTGCGGATGCTCTGGCATACCAGCCCGAAACTGGCCGGTCGCGTTGCGGCCACGCTGCTCGCGGCCGCCATTCTGGCTTTCATCAAATGGACGCCAATCGATCCCGCGAACCTCGTGGTGATCTGCATCATCGGCGTGGTGCTGGCCGCGTTGGCGGGTGCTCCCGTTTTCACGGTCCTGGGCGGGGCGGCCTTGATTCTTTTTTGGGGACAAGGCGAACCGGTGGCCTCGATTCCGCTCGATCATTACCGGCTCGTCACAAACCCTTCTCTGCCGACGATTCCGCTGTTCACGTTGGCGGGTTACTTCCTGGCTGAAGGTGGCGCATCGAAACGTCTCATTCGCGTTTTCCAAGCGCTCTTTGGATCGTTGCGTGGCGGACCGGCGGTGATGACGGCATTGGTTTGTGCGTTCTTCACCTCCTTTACGGGCGCCAGTGGGGTGACCATCCTGGCGTTGGGCGGGCTGTTGATGCCGGTCCTCCTGTCCGCCAAGTATTCCGAGCGCAATGCGCTGGGATTGTTGACGGGAGCTGGCTCGCTCGGCTTGCTGTTTCCGCCCTGCCTGCCGCTGATCCTGTATGCCATCGTGGCCAAGGTGACGATGGAAGAAATGTTTTTGGGAGGCATCCTGCCGGGGCTGCTGCTGGTGGGCATGACCGCTTGGTGGGGGATTCGTGTCGGTCCGAAAAAACGCGCTGACCGGCAGCCCTTCCATCCAGGAGAAGCCGCGCGGGCGACTTGGGAGGCGAAATGGGAACTGCTCCTGCCCGTCGTGGCGCTGGTCGGATTGTTCAGCGGCTGGGCGACGCCGGTCGAGGCCGCTGCGGTGACGGCCTTGTACGCATTTGCCATCGAGACGTTTGTTTACCGGGATTTGAAGCTTTGGAAAGACGTGCCACGCGTGATGACCGAGTGTGGTCTGCTGGTCGGGGGCGTGCTCTTGATTCTGGGTGTGGCGCTTGGTTTCACCAACTATTTGGTCGACGCCGAGGTGCCGGCTCAGATGGTGGATTGGGCGAAGAGCTCGATTCATGCGACATGGGTTTTCCTGCTGTTGCTGAACATCTTTCTGCTCATCGTCGGGTGCCTGATGGACATCTACTCTGCCATCGTCGTGGTCGTGCCCTTGATCGTGCCGATTGGCTTGGCCTTCGGGGTTGACCCAGTGCATTTGGGAATTATCTTCCTGGCCAACTTGGAGTTGGGGTACTTGACGCCACCGGTGGGCATGAACCTTTTCCTGTCATCGTATCGCTTCGGCAAGCCGCTGCCTGAAGTGACTCGGGCCACGTTGCCGATGTTGGGCGTGCTGGCCATCGGGGTGGTACTGATCACCTACCTGCCGTTCTTGACGAAGCTGTTGCCGAACCTGTTGTTGAAGTGAAAGGAAGGATGACCATGAGCAAACTATCGCTGAGTCTGCTGTTGATTTGCGCCACCGTCAGCTACGCCGGTGAATGGCCGCAGTGGCGGGGACCGCTGGCGAACGGTTGGTCCGCCGATGCTCAACCACCGACCAAATGGGACGAGCAGACCAACATTCGCTGGAAAATTGCTTTACCGGGACGCGGTCTCTCCACGCCCGTTGTCTGGGGTGATGTGATCTATCTCACAACCGCCATCCCGACCGGCAAACCGGTCGAGGCCCAGGCCGCCAAGCAGGCCGAGGAGGGAATCGGCTCGTGGATGAAGGCCGAGGCGCGCTTGGTCAAGGATGTCCATCAGTTTGTTGTTCTGGCCCTGAATCGCAAGGACGGCAGTGTGCGTTGGAGCAAAACCGTCTGTGAGGAAGCACCCCAGACCGGTACGCATGCCGACGGCAGTTGGGCATCGGGCTCAGCCATTGTCGACGGCGAACGTCTCTACGCCTATTTCGGGTCGCAAGGACTTTACTGCCTCGATCTCGCAGGGAATGTGCTTTGGGAGAAACGTTTCGGCTACATGAAGACCCGCGCCAGTTTCGGCGAGGGCAGCACCCCCGCCTTGCATGGCGACACGATCATCGTGAATTGGGACGAGGAGGGACCGTCTTTCATCGTCGCACTCGACAAGAAGACCGGCCAACAGAAGTGGCAGGTCGAACGTGATGAACCGACCTCCTGGGCCACGCCGTTGGTCGCGGAATTTAATGGCATAACGCAGGTCATCGTCAGCGCCACCAAACGCATCCGCAGCTACGATTTGCGCACCGGCAAACTGCTCTGGGAATGCGGCGGCATGACCGGTAACGTCGTCCCGCACCCCATCCGGTTTGCCGATACCATCATCGCCCTCAGCGGGTTCCGCGGTGCGGCAGGCGTGGCCATCAAACTCGCCGAAGCCGATGGTGACATCACCGACAAGCCAGCCGCGTTTGCCTGGAAAATTGCCAAGGACACGCCATATGTGCCTTCGCCCTTGCTGGTCGCGGACCGCCTTTACTTCCTCAAAACCAATGGCGGCCTGCTGTCGTGTGCCGATGCCCGCACCGGCAACCTGCACTATACCGGTCAGGCGCTTACAGGCACCAAACGCATCTATGCTTCGCCCGTCGCCGCCGCCGGCAAGGTTTACGTGACCGGTACCGAGGGCGTGACGCATGTGCTCAAGGAGGGTGCGGCGTTCGAGTTGCTGGCCACCAACAAGCTGGAGGACAAGTTCACCGCCTCCGCCGCATTGGCCGGCAAGGATTTGTTCCTGCGGGGCGAGAAGAACCTGTACTGCATCAGCGACAGCAAACCGTAGGGAACCCGCGTTGCCGGTGCGCTGGGGTGAGTTTAACCTTGGTGGGGGCAAGTTCAAACAGTGGTTGGTCGATCTGCGTTCGAGTCTCTGGTTTGTGCCGGCGTTGCTGGTGCTGACGGCGGTCGGCTTGGCGGTGGTGTTGACGCGGGTTGACCCTTTGTTGTCAGGGTCATTAGCGCGTTTTGTTCCATCCTATCTGCGCGCATCGTACGACGGCAGCCGGGAGGTGTTGTCGGCCATTGCGAGCTCGATGATCACGGTGGCAGGCGTGGTGTTCTCGATCACGGTGGTGGCGCTGGCCTTGGCCTCGCAGCAGTTCACTCCGCGGGTGCTGCGCAATTTCATGCGTGATCGTGGCACCCAGGTGGTGCTCGGGGTCTTTGTTGGTGTCTTCAGCTACTGCGTGGTGGCCTTGCTGTTGATGAGTGAAGCGAACCCGCCGCGGTTGGTGTCGTTGGCGGCGGTGGTGCTGGTGCTGGTGCTGGTCGGGTTGGGGTGTCTGATCTACTTCATCCACCACATTGCGCAATTGATCCAAGTGTCGCAGATCACTGCTGCGATTCGAGCCGAGACGCTGCAGACGATTGACCATTTGTTTCCCGACAAACTGTCCGTCAGCGGCCGCGTTGAGCCGGTGCCGTCGCCGGGGTTTGCGGTCGCGGACGTGGTCTGGGAGTCGATTCCGGCCAACGATACCGGCTATGTCCAGCGGATCGAGGCCGAATACCTCTGCCGGCTGGCGAGCCGGCACGGCGTCTTCTTCCATTTCCCGCATTTGGTGGGCGACTTCGTGGTCCAAGGCGCGACATTGGTGGGGGTCAGTCCGCGGGTTATTGATCCATCATTGGTACGCGCGGTGAATCGGTTGATTGTGATCGGGGTTCACCGCACGATCGAGCAGGACGTGGAGTTCGGGATCCGGCAACTCGTGGACATCGCGCTGAAGGCGTTGTCGCCCGGCATCAACGACGTCAGCACCGCGATCACGTGTGTGGATCAGATCGGGGCGGTGCTTTGCCATCTGGCGCCACGCAACCTGCAACAAGGGCCGTGGCATTCGGATGACGGCAAGGTGCGGGTCGCCATCGAGCAGCCGACGTTTGAGCGCTTGGTGCGGCACGGTTTTGCCCAGATCAGCGCGGCGGCGGGGAGTGAGCCAGCTGTTTTGTTGCGTCAACTGCGCACGCTGCATTGCCTGGTCGGTTTGACCTCGCATCCGGCACGGCGGCAGGTGTTGCAGGCGCAGGTGGACAACGTTCTGGCGCACGGCCCAGGTTGCCGGGACTTGCCGGGGGCGCTGCGGCAGTTGGAGGAGCAGGCGGCGGTCATCCGCCAGCGATTCTCTGCGGAGCGTGCTCGCGCGGCCTAGACGCCCCGGAAACTTATTGTCGGGCGTGGCTGAATCTGCGATAACGACGCACATTTTGGAGGGTAATACCGTGCTGAACTTGCGTTATGATTTTAACAACTTGATGGCGGAACGCGTCGGCGATCATGGCGTCACCGACAGTGAGTTGAAAGCGCTCGGTCCGAAGATCGTGGCGGCGTGGGAAGCGGTGGAGCAGAACCCGCCCGGGTTCCGCCACCTGCCGTACAACACGAAGCTGGCCGACGAGGTGGATGTGTTGGCGAGCGAGATCGGCGAGCGTTGCGACAACTTCGTCGTGGTCGGCATCGGCGGGTCGGCGCTGGGCAACATCGCGTTGCAGTCGGCGCTGAATCATCCTTTTTACAATGAGTTGGCGCGCCCGAAGCGCCGCGGGCCGCGCTTGTTCGTGCCGGACAATGTTGATCCTGACCGGATCAACGGGTTGCTCGATGCGCTCGACCTGGAGAACACCATCTTCAACGTCATCACCAAGAGCGGCGGCACGGCCGAGACGATGAGCGAGTTCCTCGTGTTCCGCGACGCGCTGATTCGCAAGCTGGGGCCCGAGAAGGCAATTGATCACATTGTCATCACAACCGACCCCGCGAAGGGCGAGTTGCGCGAGATCGTGAAGAAGTACGGATACCGGTCGCTCCCGATTCCGCCCGATGTCGGCGGACGCTGGTCGGTGTTGACCTCGGTTGGTCTGCTGAGCGCGGCGGTGACCGGCATCGACGTGCATGAGTTGCTGGCGGGCGCGGCGGAGATGGACACGCTGTGCAAACGTTCCGGCAAGCTGTGGGAAAACCCGGCGTTGACAGGCGCGGCGCTGCATTTCCTGATGGACAAGGCCAAGGGCAAGAACATCCAGGTGATGATGCCCTACTCGCACGCGTTGCGGGACGTGGCGGATTGGTTCCGTCAGCTCTGGGCCGAGAGCCTCGGCAAACGCGTCAACCGCGAAGGCAAGCTGGTGCATTGCGGCCAGACGCCGGAGAAGGCGGTGGGTGCGACGGATCAGCACTCGGTGATGCAGCTTTATATCGAGGGACCATTCGACAAGGTTGTGACTTTCCTGACGGTGGACGAGTTTGGCACGCGGTGCGAGATTCCGCACGCGTTCCCTGAGTTCGAGGCGTGCAGTTATCTTGGCGGACACACGATGAATGAGTTGCTCAACGCCGAGGGCAAGGCCACTGAGCTGGCGTTGACGCAGTCCGGCAAGCCCAACTGCGCGATCCGCGTCAAGCAGGTGGACGAGCGGACGGTGGGGGCGTTGCTGCACATGCTGGAGATGCAGACGGCGTATGCCGGTGAGCTATACAATGTCAACGCCTTCGATCAACCGGGCGTCGAGTTGGGCAAGGTGAACACGTACGCGCTGATGGGCCGCAAAGGCTTCGAGGCAAAACGCCGGGAAGTCGAGCAGTCCGGCAAGGTGGATGCCAAGTTTGTGGTGGGCGCATGAACGACGCGCAAGTTCTCCAAACGTTTCGCGACACGCAGGCGCTGCTGGAAGGGCACTTCCTGCTCCGGTCAGGTCTGCACAGCCGGCAATATTTCCAGTGTGCGCTGGTGCTCCAGCATCCGCGCCATGCCGAAACGCTGTGTGCCGCGATGGCCAAGAAGTTACCGGCGGCCGCGGCGGTGATCTCACCGGCCATGGGCGGCTTGTTCGTCGGGCACGAAGTCGCGAAAGCCCTCGGTGTGCGGCACATTTTCGCGGAGAAAAATGCCGCTGGTCAACTGGAGTTGCGCCGCAACTTCCAAGTCGGGCGCGGCGAGAAGTTTGTGGTTGTGGAGGACGTCGTCACGCGGGGCGGTCGGGTGCAGGAGACCATCGATATCATCAAAGCGCGTGGCGGCGAAGTGGCGGCGGTGGGCACGCTGGTGGATCGTTCGGGTGGAAAAACCGGTTTTGGAGTACCATTCGTGAGTTTGCTGCGGTTGGAGATTGAAACGTTCGAACCGACCACGTGTCCATTGTGTAAACAAGGGATTCCGGTTGTGAAGCCGGGAAGTTGAGAATTTTATGGTTGCTTGGCTACTGAAGAAGGTTCTTGGTTCGCAGAACCAGCGGGAGATGAAGAAGCTCTGGCCGCAGGTCGCGGTCGTCAATGACCACGAGAAGCAGTATCAGAGCCTGAGCGAAGAGCAGTTGCGCGCCAAGACGGTGGAGTTTCGCGCGCGGCTGGCCAAGGGCGAGTCGCTCGACGATTTGCTGCCGGAAGCGTTTGCTGCCGTCAAGAACGCCTGCCGACGTCTCTGTGGCCGTGAATGGTTGGTCCGCAATCATGCGTACCGCTGGGAGATGGTGCCGTTTGACGTGCAGGTGCTCGGTGGGATTGTTTTGCACAAGGGGCGCATCGCCGAAATGGCCACGGGCGAAGGCAAGACGCTGGTGGCCACGATGCCGCTTTACCTCAACGCATTGGCCGGCAATGCACATTTGGTCACGGCAAACGACTTCTTGGCAGCGCGCGACGCCGAGTGGATGGGCGAAATCTACCGGCTGCTTGGGATGACGGTCGGTTGCATTCAGCACGACCAGTCACCGCAGCTTCGTCGCCAGCAGTATGCGTGCGACATCACGTACGGGACCAACTCGGAGTTTGGCTTCGATTATCTCCGTGACAACGGCATGGCCACCAGCGCCGAGACGCAGGTGCAACGGGGACACTGGTACGCCATCGTCGACGAAGTGGACTCAATCCTGATTGACGAAGCCCGTACGCCGCTGATCATCAGCGGGCCTTCAACGCTTGCGACCCACCAGTTCGACAAGGTGAAGCCGCAAGTGGCCGAGTTGGTGCGCGCGCAGGCGATGTTGTGCAACCGTTTGGTGACGCAGGCCAAGGATTTGCTCGAGAGCGCCCGCAATGAAAAGGACACCAATCTCCAACTCGACCGCGAGGAGGAAGCCGGTCGGTACCTGTATCAAGTCAAGATCGGCATGCCCAAGAACAAGCAGTTCCTCAAGCTGATGGAGGAGCCCGAAACGCGCCGGCTCGTTGACCGCACCGAGCTCAAGATGCTGGCAGACAACCGCAAAGGGCTGATGGAATTGAAAGAGGAACTGCTCTTCACCATCGACGAGAAACAGCATGAGACCGATTTGACCGAAAAGGGACGCAAGTTCCTGAGTCCGGCCGATCCCGAGGCGTTCACGATGCCGGATATGGTGACCGCGCTTCAGGACCTGGAGGTCACTGACTTGCCGGCTGAGGAAAAGGAGCGCCGTCGCGAGCAGGTTCAGCTGCAGTTTGATGATCGCAGCGAGAAAATTCACAACATCGCGCAATTGCTCCGGGCTTACTGCCTGTTCGAGAAAGATGTCGAATACGTCGTTCAAGACGGCAAGGTCCTGATCGTGGATGAGTTTACCGGCCGTCTCATGCCGGGCCGACGGTGGAGCGATGGATTGCACGGCGCCGTCGAGGCAAAGGAAGGCGTCACCATCGAGCGTGAGACGCAGACGCTGGCCACGATCACGATCCAGAATTACTTCCGCTTGTATAAGAAGCTGGCCGGTATGACCGGCACGGCTGAAACGGAAGCTTCTGAGTTTCAAAACATCTACAAACTCGCGGTCAACGTCATCCCCACCAACCGGCCCTGTCTGCGCAAGGACGAGAACGACGTCGTGTACAAGACCCGGCGCGAAAAATACAACGCGATCATCAGCGAAATCGTCGAGCGCCACGCCAAGGGGCAGCCGCTGTTGGTCGGTACGGCCAGCGTGGATGCCAGCGAGGTGGTTTCGCGCATGTTGAAGCGTCAGGGCATTCCACATGCCGTCCTGAATGCAAAGTATCACCAGCAGGAATCAGAAATCATCTCACGCGCAGGCCAGCGTGGCGCCGTGACCATTGCCACCAACATGGCGGGACGCGGCACCGACATCAAGCTCGGCGCGGGTGTCCCGGACGTGGGCGGCCTGCACGTCATCGGCAGTGAACGCCACGAGGCGCGGCGCATTGACCGACAGTTGCGCGGTCGCTGTGCGCGGCAAGGCGATCCCGGCAGCAGCCGCTTCTACATTTCGCTGGAAGACGATTTGATGCGGTTGTTCGGCAGCGGTCGCATTGCCAAGATCATGGAGAAGCTCGGCATGAAGGAGGGCGAGGAACTCCAGCACCCGCTCCTGAATCGCTCCGTCGAGCAAGCGCAACGCCGCGTGGAAGAGCACAACTTCTCCATCCGCAAACACACGTTGCAGTACGACGATGTGATGAACAAGCAGCGTGAAGTGCTCTACGGCTTCCGCAACGAGATCATCCATGGTGAGAACCCGCGCGAGGCAATCTTTGAGATCATCGAGGAAGTGACCGAATCCCGTGTTGCCGAGTTCTGCCCCGCCGAGGTGCCCGCGGAGGAATGGGACCAAAAAGGCTTGCTGCGCTGGGCCAACATTGCGTTTCCCATCGGCTTGCGCGAAGACCAGCTCGCTCACAAGACCGACGCCGAAGTGCGTGAGCTGATTCTCGACAAGGTTCGCCGCGCCTACGAGGCGAAGGCGGCGCATGAGGAACCGGCCGCGCTCAAGAGCATTGAGCGCATGATCGTTCTCAGTGCCCTTGACCGCCTCTGGCAGGAACACCTCTACAACATGGATCAACTCCGCACCGGCATCGGCCTGCGCGGGTACGGTCAGCGCGATCCGTTGGTCGAGTACAAATCCGAAGCGTTCAAGATGTTCGAGGAGATGATGACGAGCGTGAAGAACGAAATCGCCGCCAACGTCTTTCGCTCCGCCAGCAGTCTCGCCGCCTTCGAGAATTTTCTGCGGGCGTTGCCGTTGCAGCTCAGCGCGCCTCAACTCAACACCGGCAACGCGTTCGGCAATGTGGCCGCCGAGACTCCCGGCGGCGCCGCCACCGCGGCGCGCGGTGGTGGTGAGCAGGTCGTCGATGAAGCCATTGCCGCGGCCGCGGCACCCATTCGACGGGATGTGCCCAAGGTCGGGCGCAACGAACCGTGCCCTTGTGGCAGCGGCAAGAAATTCAAGCAATGCTGTGGCAAGAACGGCTAAAGCAGATTGTCTTCGACTGGCTGCTGCCGATTTTGACCGGCACGCTGCTGGGCTTCGCTTACCCGCCGCATAGCGCCAACCAACTGGCTTGGATCGGCCTGCTCCCGTTGTTGTTTGCGGTGCTGGACTGCCCGCGGGGCGCGGCCTTCCGCCGTGGCTACGTTGCCGGCCTCGTCTTCTTTGGGATGACGGTCTGGTGGACGATTCACGTGACCTTGCCGGGGATGGTGGCATTGGTGGCTGTGCTGGCCCTGTATTGCGGCCTTGCCGGGCTCTGGTTCAACGAACTCCTGCGTCGTTTCTCGCTGGCCAAGGATGGCGTCGCCGGCAACCTGCTGGTTGTCTTTGCCGGCACGGCAGGCTGGGTCACACTCGAATGGATTCGCGGCAAATTCCTTTTTGGCGGCTTCGGCTGGAACGGTCTGGGAGTGAGCCAGTACAAGGAAGTTGTCTTGATCCAAGTGGCGGAGTTTACCGGGGTCTATGGTGTCAGCGCATTGGTCTGCCTCATCAATCTCGCGATGTTCTTCACGGTGCGCCGTCTGGCCACGCAGTTCATGGCCGGCAAGATGAAGGGGCGCCTGAGCTGGGAACTTTATCTCGCCATGGGAATCTTCTGCGTCGCGCTCGTCGGCGGTTATCGGCTGACCAAACGCCCGGTGGAAGGCCGGCAATTGCGTGTCGCGCTTGTCCAAGCCAACATCCCGCAGACGCTCAAGTTCGATCCGTCCCACCGGCAGATGATCCTCAGCCGTTATCAGCGCCTCACGGAGGCGGCTGCGGTGATGAAACCCGAACTCATCGTCTGGCCTGAAACCGCCACGCCCGATGCGCTTCGCTTTGACCCCGATTCACTCGCGCTGGTGACCAACATGGCGACCCAGGCCGGTGCCTATCTGTTGACCGGCACCTTCGATGCCACCAGCAACGAGATGTTCAATGCTGCCGCTCTGGTGCGCCCCGATGGTCGTCTGGGCGGCATGTATCACAAAATGCATCTGGTCGTGTTCGGGGAATATGTGCCGCTGCGCAAGATCCTGCCGTTCCTGAAACACCTGACGCCGATTGGCGACAGCTTTGAGCGCGGCCGTGAACCGAAGGTCTTCGAGATCGGCGGCGAGAACCCGTTTCATATCGGGACGGTCATCTGCTTTGAGGATACCGTTCCTGATCTCTATGCGAAGTTCGTCGCGCGCGGCGTGGATTTCATGGTCAACCTGACCAACGACGCCTGGTTCAAGGACTCACCGGCCGCGAGTCTTCACCTGGCCAACGCGGTGTTCCGTGCCGTCGAGACCCGCCGTCCTTTGATCCGCGCAACCAACAACGGCGTCACCTGTGTCGTCGATGTTACCGGCTACGTCGCCCCCGAGACGCGCCTCAATCCGTTTGTGGAAGAGATGCGCGTCAGTGACGTCGCCATTCCTTACCGCTCGCCGCTGACTTTCTACGTTCGTTATGGCGACTGGTTTGTCGGCGTGTGTGCCTTGCTCAGCGTTCTGTTGGCTGGCGGATTCGCCTGGCAGAGCCGCCGTGCAAGACGCCAGGATTCAACTGCCCCCGCCGCTGCCATCGCCAGATAATTCTTCGCCGATTCTCCTTTCCTCGATTCGACTCCCCCAAGTGCTTGCGCGCTTGTCCAGGAGGTTCTGGTGGCGTATGGTGCCGCCGCAATTCCATGAGCACCAAGTATCAGAAAAGTCGCAGTATCCAATGGTATCGCAGCGCGGTTGACGCGCAGACGATGGGCGAGTTGATGCGCTGCAGTGATTGGCAGGGCTTTCGCCAGGCGGGTGGGCATCTGGTTGTCTGGCTGAGCACCGGTCTGCTGGCCTACTGGGCGTTTCGCCAGATCAATGTCCAGACCTGGTTTTGGTCGGTGCCGTTGCTGCTGGCGGGCCTGTTCGTGCACGGGACGGTTGGGTCGTTCTTTGGCGGGGCGGCCTGCCATGAGCTCAGCCACAAGACCCCGTTCAAGAGCAAGGCGATCAACGAGTTTTTCCACAAGGTGTTCGCCTTTTTTTCCTGGTGGGACCTGGTCTGGTTCCGGCCCAGCCATATCCGGCATCACCAGGTGACCGTGCATCGTGATTACGATGGCGAGGTGGTCCTGCCGCAGGAACTTGCGTTTCGCACCTGGCAGTTCTGGCTTGGGGTGCTGGCTTGGAACCCGGTACAAACCGGCCGGGTCCTGCGCACCTATTGGCGTCGGGCATGGGGCAAGCTCGACAGTGAATGGTACGAGTTTGTGATGCCGTCGACCAACCCGCAGCTGCGGCGTCAGCATCGCGACTGGGCGCGGTTCGCTTTGCTGGGGCATTTGGCGCTGGCGGCGCTGTTTATTGCCAGTGGCCACTGGTTTTTGATCGTCGTCTTCACTTTTGGGACCCAGTATTGCGGTTGGCTCGGATTTCTCTGTGGCATGCCGCAACATTACGGGATGAGCCCGGATGTGCCGGATCATCGGCTGAGCTGCCGCACCTTCACCTGCTCGGCCATTCCTGCTTTCCTGTACTGGAACATGCAGTATCACATCGAGCATCACATGTTCCCGGCTGTGCCGTTTTACAATCTGGGGCGGCTGCGAGCGGCCATTGCCCATGATCTGCCCCCCGCGCCGCATGGTCTGTGGGCCACCTGGCGCCAGATGCTGCAAATCCACCGCCGCACCCGGTCCGAGCCCAATTATTGCTTCGTGCCCGAGTTGCCCAAGACCAGCACCGGCAGTCGTGCCGACGACGCGTTGCTGGAACGCGAGGCGGCCACGGCGGCCAGCGTGTGAGTCCTTGCTTGCTGGGGGCCGCTGCCGTCGGCTAATGTCCCTGCCTTATGACCGTGGCAATTTGGATTGGATGCGTGATCGTTTCCTACCTGTTGGGTTCGATACCCACCGGGTTTGTCTGGGGCAAACTGCGCGGGATTGATATCCGCAAGGTTGGCAGCGGCAACATTGGAGCGACCAATGTCATGCGTGCGTTGGGCACCGGGCCGGGTGTCACGGTGTTGCTGTTGGACGCCTGCAAAGGATGGCTGCCGGTGTTCCTGGCGCCACGGTTTTTCCCTGAGGTCAACGCCAGCGCGCTGCAAATCGTCTGCACGGTCGCCGTCGTTGCCGGGCATAATTGGACCTGCTGGCTGAAGTTCAAAGGCGGCAAGGGGATTGCGACCAGCGCGGGAGCCCTGTTGGCGATGGTGCCGGGACCGTTGGCCTGTGCGTTGGTGGTCTGGGGGATTGTCTTTGCGGTGTCGCGGTATGTGTCGTTGGCCTCGATTGCGGCGGCGCTGGCGGTGCCATTGGCGACTTGGTTCCTGACCAAGGACCTGGCGCTGTTTGTTTTCGCCGCGCTGATCGGGCTGGTGGCAGTTTACCGGCACAAATCAAACATCCAACGTCTGCTGGCCGGTACCGAGAACCGGGTGGGAAAGAAGAAATCATGAAGATTGGGGTCATCGGCACGGGTGGTTGGGGAACTGCTCTGGCAGTTTTGTTGCATGACAACGGGCACGCGGTGACATTGTGGGGAAGGATACCGGCCGAGGTCGATCCGATTGTGCAGGACCGCGAGAACAGATTGCTGTTGCCGGGCGTGTCCGTTCCCGCTGGAATCACCGTGACGATGGAGGATGCGCAGCTGTGCGACGCGGAGCTGGCCGTGCTGGCGGTGCCCTCGCATGGGATGCGACCGATTTGTGAACGTCTGCAGCCGGTGTTGTCGAGTGAAACGGTTTTGGTCCATGTGGCAAAAGGCATCGAGAACGATACCGGCCTGCGGATGAGCGAGGTGATTTCCGCTGTGCTAGGCAAACGTCTGTTGGGCGTGTTATCGGGCCCGAGTCACGCCGAGGAAGTCGGTCGTGGCGTGCCGACGGCCGTGGTGGCAGCGTCATTGGACCCAGCGGTTGCCCGGCTGGCACAGGAAGCTTTCATGAACGAGCGTTTTCGGATTTACACCCACGATGATGTGATTGGCGTCGAGTTGGGGGGGGCGCTCAAGAACGTGATTGCGCTCGCGGCGGGCGTTTGTGACGGGATCGGGTTCGGCGATAACACGAAAGCGGCGCTCTGTACACGCGGATTGACGGAGATGGCGCGGTTGGGCGCGGCAGCGGGAGCGCGGCGTGAGACATTTTTCGGGCTGAGTGGGGTGGGGGACCTGACTGTGACGGCCTTCAGCCGGCATAGTCGGAACCGGTCTTTTGGCGAACGGCTTGGCAAGGGCGAGACACGGCAACAGATTATGGCGAGCACGCCGACGGTGGCCGAGGGAGTGCGCACGGCGAAGTCGGCGTGGCAACTGGCGCAGCGTCTCGGCGTCGAAGTGCCGATTACGCGCGAGGTGTTCGGGGCGCTCTATGAAGGGAAGTCGCCCCGGCAGGCCGTGCGTGATTTGATGGCGCGCGGGGCCAAACCTGAGTTTGGTGGCTGACGCTGTAAACTGCGGATGGACGGAATTATACATTCCTTTGGGTTGTTCCGAGCGAGGAAGAGGCCCAAGGGAAAGACATGATGGAACCTTTTCTGATGCCAAGTGTCAGACCAACCGAAGCCGCCAGTGACCGTGATTTGGTGGCGCAGTGCCAGGCCGGAGATGAAGAGGGATTCAACGAGCTGGTGCGGCGTCATCAGCAGCGGGCAGTCAATGTTGCGTTTCAACTGTTGCGCAACCACGCGGATGCGGTTGAGGTGGCTCAGGATGCGTTTGTGAGAGTTTACCGGCACATGGCAGATTTCCGCGGTGAATGCGAGTTCACCACCTGGTTGCACCAGATTGTGGTCAACTTGGCGCGGAACAAACATCGGTGGTGGAGCCGACGCGGCGTGGATAAAACCTTTTCCATGAATGCGACCGTGGAGCGGGAGGATGGGCCAGTGCACCGTGAGATCGCGGCCGAAGGGCCCGGCCCTGACGCGGAAGTCTTGCAGGCGGAATTTGTGCAGCAGATCAGTGATGCGATGGGGCATTTGCCACGAAAATACCGGGAAGCGCTGGTGTTGCGAAATGTCGAGGAGTTGAGCTACGAGGAAATTGCCGTGGTTCTAAGCTGTACCGTGGGCACCGTAAAGTCGCGGATTGCCCGGGGACGAGAGATGTTACGACGCAATATGAGGAACGAGGGATGAATTGCTGTGAGTCCAAGGTGCAGATGTCAGCCTATCTGGATGGCGAGCTGACGGCTGCGGAGCAGGAGAAGATGGAGGCGCACTTGGCGTCGTGTGAATCGTGCCGGCTTGATTTGACCAAGCTGCAGCGCCTTGCGAACGGTGTCGCTGCGCTGCCAAGTGCTTCTGTGCCGCCCGGGTTTCTGGCGGATGTTCGCCGCAAGCTCGACAGTGTTGGCGCGGCGCCGCAACGCTCGTGGACGGACCGGCGTTTTCGCCTCTGGTGGGTGAGATTGCCTGTTGGAGCAGTCGCGGCAACTGCGGTGGTGGTCTGGGTGGTGATGTTGACTCGTCCGCCCGCCCCCTTGAGTCCATCGGCCAAACTGGATGAACCCCGTGTCGTGAGCATCCAAGCGGAAATGGCTCCTGAGCCGGCTCCCGTCACGACCATGAGCGAGCGCGCCCGAGGGGCGTCACCCGTTCCAGGCAATGCGCCGGAGTGGGTCGTGGGGGATCGATTGAATGCCAAAGAGGAACAGATCAAGAGCGGCATGGGATCCGCGAGGAACGAAGAGGTGGCGAAGGGCTCTCAACCGGCATTGCGGCGGGACGAAATTGGTCTGGAGAAATCGAAGCTCACCGCGGCAAAAGACGCGGGCATAAGGCCCGTTCCCGAGCGGATCCTTGTGGTAAATCGTGACGTCGTTGCTGTGCAGACCGTAGCGGAGAAGGTGGCAGCCGGACTGAGTGGGGCGACTTCGCGCGTGTATCACGCCCCGGATGGCTCGATGAGCTTCCTGCATGTGGAAATCCCGGCCAGCCAGTTGGCAGAATTCAGAGCCCAGTTTGGTCAACAGTATGCGTCCATGGCCGAACGACAGAAGGAGAGCTTGCCCTTTCGTTCGACTGGCTGGACCCAGCGGAGCCTTTCGGATTCTCCCGTTGGCGCTACCGGCTCACCGGCAGGGAGTGCGTACCTGCGGGAGGCTGCCGAAGGGAAGGCCCGGGTCGGTTCCGCTGCTGCCACGAATGAGTCCATGGATTTGCCGTTCTCGATTGGCGGACGTGGGTTCACTGGAACCGTTGGCCCGGTGAACGGGCAGGAATCGACGGCACGAAAAGCCGGTGTGCCAATGGTGGTCTTGGAGATTCAGATCAAGCCCCAGCCCTGATGGGCTACGGCTCTGCCGGTTGGTCAACCAGCTTCCGCAGTTTCGCGGTCAATTCCTTGTTCTGCGGATCGATGGCAACCGCTTGTTTGAGGTGCTTGATGGCTTCGTCGCGTTTTCCCAGCTTCAGCAGCACTTCTGCCATGTGGTCATGCACCACCGCATCATCCTTGACCAGCTCAACCGCACGCGCCAAATAGGGCAACGCCTCCTGCACGCGCCCCAGTTTATAGAGGACCCAACCGAGGCTGTCCAAGTAAGCGCCGCTGTTGGGTTGACCGGCGACAGCTCTCTTGATCAAGTCGTGTGCTTCATCAAGGCGAACGCCGCGGTCAGCCCACATGTAACCGAGGTAATTGGCGGCGGCATGATTGTTCGGGTCCAGCTCCAGGGATTTCTGGAAATATTTCTCCGCTTTCTCAATCGCGCCGGTGCGTTCGCAGGCCGCGCCATAGGAAAAATAGAAGGCGCTGCTGGGGCGCATCTCGTCTTCGTCATCGCGCATCAAGGCTTCTGCTTCGGCAAAAGCGGTGATCGCCTTGGCAAAATTCTTCTCCTCGGAATGGACGATGCCGGTGAGATAGGGAATCTGGAATGTGGTGGGGAATTTCTGTCGGGCGAGATTCAGGTTCTGGAGGGCTTTGTCGTACCGCTGCAAGGAAATGTGGAGCACGGCCAAGCGCAGATGAACCTCGACCTGATCCGGGTTGAGCACGAGTGACTGCTGGTAATTGGCGATGGCATCCTCATCTTGATCCATTTCCTCCTGCAAACCGGCCAGTGAGTTGTAGGTCTCATACTTGGTGGGGTCGCGTTTGATCATCTCGCGGAAAATCTTGGCGGCTTTCTCCTTCAAATCGGCCCGGAGGAAGGTCATGGCCAGTTGTTCCCGCAGACGAGGCAGATCGGGCCGAATGGCGAGCAGACGCGAGTAAGCCTCGGCGGCGGCAACGAAGTTGTTGGCCTGCACTTGGGCATCGGCCAAGTTGAGCAGGGCCTCGGCGTCGCGTGGGGAGAACTCGACCGCCTTGGCAAATGCCTCCCGTGCCCGGCTTTCGCCCAGTCGTTCGGCAAGGGAAGGCTTTTGCCTGGCGACTTGCGTGTAAAGCTTGCCAAGGCTCAGCCAGAACTGACCATCGTTGGATTCCTGCCTCCACGTCTTGTCGAGTTGAGCAACAACTTCATCCAATGCATCCTGTTGGAGCAGGAGTTCAATCAAGGCGGCCAACGATTGAACATGCCGTGGATTGATCTTCAGGGCTTGCTCGAAGGCGTTCAGGGCTTCGGCAGGATTCTCCAAGCCGCGGTGCGCGATCCCCAACCAGAGCCAGGGATCGGCTGAACTGGGATTGTCCTTTGCCGCGGCTTCGAGCCGTTGCTTGGCGCCTGTGAAATCTTTGCGCGACATCGCGACTTGAGCGAGGCGGACGGCCAGACCGGTATTCTTCGGATCAAGCCGCAACGCCTCCTCATAGAACGGCAAGGCGGCTTCCAGTCCGTCACGGAGTTCCGCAGAGACTCCCGCAGCGAACTGCGCCAAGGCGGCAGCACGCCGCTCCTGTTCCGCGGACAAGGACAACACATGGTTGCCCGTGTCCGCGACGACAGGAGGTTCGGGTGGCAAGACCTGTTGCGGTCGCGTGCTGGTGCACGAACTGCAAAGGCAAACCACCACTCCCAGCGAGACCGCGAGGGCTCGCTTGAGTTGGGGATGCCTGAGCATTGGGGACCGGTAGGTCTAGCGATTGCGTTTCTTGTGCCGCATCGATTTCAAACGTTTGCGGCGCTTGTGCTTATTGATCTTTGTCTTACGGCGTTTCTTCAGCGAACCCATGGGTCTCCTCTGTTCAGTAAATCACTTTGTTCAACGGGTATTCGATAATACCTTCCGCACCGGCAGCCTTCAACTGCGGAATAATCTCTCGCACAATCTTTTCATCAATGATCGTCTCAATCGCCACCCAACCTTCCTGGGCCAACGGGGCGATTGTGGGATTGCGCAGAGCCGGCAAGCTTTGCAGGATGCTGTCGAGCTTGGCGCGCGGGACGTTCATCTTGAGCCCGACCTTCTCCTCGGCAGCCAGCGCCGCACGGAGCAGAAGGGCGACAGTCTCAATTTTCTTCTTCTTCCAATCGTTCTGCCAGGACTGCTTGTTGGCGATCAACTGGGGGAAACTGGAACACAACGTGTCCACGATGCGGAGATTGTTGGCGCGCAACGAGGAGCCGGTTTCCGTGATGTCCACGATGGCGTCCACCAGTTCCGGTGCCTTCACTTCGGTTGCGCCCCACGAGAACTCGACTTCGGCTTGGACGCCGTTCTTTTCGAGCCAGCGCCGCGTATGGCCCACCAGCTCCGTGGCGATGCGCTTGCCCTGTAGATCCTTGACGGATTTGATCGGGGAATCGTTTGGCACGGCGAGCACCCAGCGCGCGGGGTTGGTGGTCTGTTTGCTGTAAGCCACCTCGCAGACAAGTTGCACATCACTGTCGTTTTCCACAATCCAATCAGCGCCGGTCAGTCCGGCATCCAAGAAACCGTGTTCCACATACCGGCTGATCTCCTGGGCGCGGATGAGGCGCAGTTCCAGTTCGGCATCATCCGTGCGCGGCACGTAGCTGCGACTGCTGCTGTTGATCTTCCAGCCGGCCTTGGCCAACAAGGCAAACGTGGATTCTTGAAGGCTGCCTTTGGGCAGGCCGAAACGTAAGATTTGTTTTTTGGTCGTTTCCATCGGGATCTCAGGGTTGTTTTGTCACGGAAGCACGTCCACGTGATGACCGTTGGTGTGGAGCTTGCCAGCCGCAAACAGGCGGATGGCTTCAGGATACAATTTGTGTTCCACCACTTGGATGCGTTGGTGCAGACTTGCCGGGGTATCGCCGGTCAGTATCGGCACCGGCTCCTGCAGGATGATGGGACCGGTATCAATGCCTTCATTGACAAAATGCACGGTGCAGCCGGTAACCTTGGCGCCGTAATTGAGCGCCTGTTCCCAAGCGCGCAAGCCCGGGAAGGACGGGAGCAGTGAAGGATGAATGTTCATGATTCGGCCACCAAAGCCAGCGAGCAAGGGCTCTTTGACGACCCGCATGTAACCTGCAAGTACGACCAAATCAACATCGGCTTCCTGAAGCAGCGCAACAGCACGTTGCTCGAGCTCTGGTTCGAGCTTGGTTCTGAGTGAACTCCTGCCGAGGAAGTGCGCCGCAATCCCGCGTTGCTGGGCCCGTTGGAGAATGGGGGCATCGGCAACATCGCTCAAAACGACTGCCACTTGAGCCGAAAGGGAGCCTCCAGCAATGGCTTCCATGATTGCTTCGCAATTGGAACCCTTGCCAGAACCCAACACGCCGAGGCGTATGCTTTTGTTCGTCACGCGGCGTGTGTTCTAGTGGATGACCCCGGAAAAGACAAGTGTGGTCTTACCACCACCAATGGGGATGGCCCCAAGGACCGTATCCATAATGAAAGCCCCACCGGTAATCGTACCGACGTTGTTGCTCGGCCAAAGCGGCGCGCGTGAAGGTGTCCATCATGTAGGTCACCAGCCGGTCGCTGATGCCTTGATTGCGCAGAAAAACAATGTCGTCCGCATTCAGACGGAAAATCGTGCGGGAACCATCAATGCGTCGCATCACATCCTCATCCGACATTCCCGCTTTGACCATCGAAATGACGTCGGCTTGGGTAAGCGCTGGTGGACGGGGAGTTGTGGCGCACCCAGCGGCGACCACGCAAATCAGCATGACCAAGAACGCTTTCATGTCTCAACAATAGCGCGGGCCCGACAACTGGCAAGTCAGGACTCACCACGAATCTTGGCGATCAGGTTGCTGGTGGAAAGCCCCGGCAGGAAAGGCAGGATCTGAATGTTTGCTCCGACGGAGTCCAACGCCCTGCGTTCATGGGGATCAAGGGTCTCGGCCCGGTAATCGCCACCCTTTACATAAACATTCGGTCGGATCGCGGTGAGAAACTGGGTGGCACGGGTCTGCGGGAAGATGATGACAACATCCACGCAAGCCAAGGCGGCGATGACACCTGCCCGATGGCGGGCTTGTACCAGTGGACGAGAGGGCCCCTTCAAGCGACGAACCGAAGCATCAGAGTTCAGGCCAACTACCAGAAGGTCGCCGAGAGCCTTTGCGCGTTGCAAGTAATCCACATGGCCGTAATGTAATAGGTCAAAACAGCCGTTGGTTGCGACGACCGTTTGGCCACGACGGCGGGCGTTGTCGGCCCAACGGCTGGCGTGAGCAAGGGTTAAAACTTTGGGATTGAGCAGCTTGTGCATTCGGGTTTTTGCTTGATTCCGAGTTGACCTGTGAGAAGATGCGCGCCGCAGAATGACCCAGGCAACCAGTCGGGTCAAGGGTGAAGTCAGGAAACAGCTGACTGAAGCCAGCTGTGAGGAGAGCTAAGACTGAATATGGACATCGTCCACCTATTGGGGACAATTATCTATTTTACCGTGTTGGTGCTGCTGTCTTGTTACGGCTTGCATCGCTACACGATGATCTATTTGTACTACAAGCATCGCAAACAGAAGCCAAAGCCTGCTGGAATCTTCAAAGATCTGCCTTTGCTCACCGTCCAGTTGCCGCTTTACAATGAAATGTATGTGGCAGAACGGTTGCTCGATGCCGTCGTCGGGATGGACTATCCCAAGGACAAAATGCAGGTTCAGGTCTTGGATGATTCCACTGACGAAACGACTGGCATTGTCGCCCGGAAAGTCACGGACTTGCGACGACAGGGGTTTGTGGTCGAACACATTCATCGGACCAACCGTTTCGGCTACAAGGCCGGTGCCCTACAGAACGGGTTGCTTCATGCGACGGGTGAATACATTGTCATTTTTGATGCTGATTTCGTACCTCAACGCGATTTGCTGCAACAGACCATTCACTATTTCACTGACCCAACCATCGGCATGCTCCAAACGCGTTGGGGCCACCTGAATGACCAGTATTCATTGCTTACTCGGCTACAGTCCATGTTCCTCGACGGTCATTTCCTGATCGAGCAAACCGCCCGGTCACGTTCGGGTCGCTTTTTCAACTTCAATGGCACTGCCGGTATTTGGCGTCGTACCTGTATTGAGGACTCGGGCGGGTGGCAGCATGACACTCTCGCGGAGGACCTTGACCTGAGTTACCGGGCGCAGATCCGCGGCTGGAAATTCCTGTTCATGCCACACATCGTCACCCCCGCTGAGTTGCCGGTGGAGATGAACGCATTCAAGACGCAGCAACATCGCTGGGCCAAGGGCTCAGTACAGGCCTGCAAGAAGATGCTGCCTGCTTTGTGGCGTTCAAATGTGCCTTTCAAGAACAAGTTCGAGGGCACCATCCATCTCACCTGCAACTTCGGGCATCTGCTGCTGTTGGTGTTGTGCTTCATGCTGCATCCGGCGGCGTCGAGCAGCACGCAGTTGGCGACTGGCGGCAATCCTTGGACCAAGTTGCTGCTCGTGGATTTGCCAATGTTTTTCGCCGCCTCCGTCTCCATCAGCGCCTTCTATTTTTGTGCGCAAAAAGAGCTGCATGCCCAATGGTGGAAACGCCTGCTGTATGTTCCGTTGTTGATGGCGATGGGCATTGGCCTTTCGATCAACAACGCCCGTGCGGTGCTGGAGGCCATCTTCAACCACCAAAGCGAATTCATCCGTACACCCAAGTTTGGCGTCGCCGGGACCGTCTCCCGCAACGAAACCTGGGCCGACCGTCGTTACCGGGCCCTGAAGGGATTGGTTCCCTACATGGAGATCGGCTTCGGCGGCTACTTTACCTTCCTCTTCATCAGTGCCGTGACTCGCAACCAATGGAGCATGCTGCCATTTCTCTTCGTCTTCCAAGTTGGCTTCATGTACGTCGGTTTGATGTCGTTGATGCAAACGGGCATGCACCTGATCAAGAGAGCCACACCGCCGTTGACTCCAGCTCGCGCCTAGCGGGCAACTTCCCCCCAACAAATGAACAACTCACTTGCCGTCCAATTGTATAGCGTTCGACGTGAAACTGCCGTGGATGCCGCGGCCACCATTCGTCAGGTTGCCACCTTCGGCTACACAGGTGTCGAGCTGGCCGGTACCTATAACTGGTCGGCAGACCAGTGGCAAAAACTGCTCGCCGAGGCCAATCTCCAGGCCGTCGGCACCCACCTTGGGCTGCAAGCCCTCGAAACTGACTGGGAGAAGCAAGCCGCTTTCCACAGATCCATCGGCTGTGCCCGGTTGATCGTCCCGAGTCTGCCGAAGGACCTTCAGACCGCCAACGGCTACAAGGAAGCGGCCCGTCGCCTGAATGCCCTCGGTCAACGCGCCAAAGCTGCCGGCTTCAGCTTCGGTTACCACAATCACGCATTTGAATTTGCGGAACTTCCTGAAGGCGGCTGCGGAATGGAGATTCTGCTGGCTGAGACGAATCCTGAACTCGTCTTCTTCGAAGTTGACACCTACTGGGTGGAGAAGGGCGGGCGCAACTCGCGAAAGTTCATCGAGAACAACGCCACCCGCATCGGCATGATTCACGCCAAGGAACTGCGCACCAGCGACGGCGCTGATGTGCCCGCTGGTCAAGGAAATGTTGACTTCAAAGCCATCATTCCACTTGCCCGTCAACATGGCTGGCCCGTCGTGGTCGAGTTCGAGGGGGAAAACGCAATCAACGCCGTCAAGGAAAGCGCCGCTTACCTGGGCAAACTTTGAAAGTGTAATGCCTGTCCCGGTGGGGGCGACGCAACCTGCCACAGAGCCGTTGGAAAAATCCCGCTAATGTCTTGCCAACGGTCGTGTTCCTCATAAATATCCGCCCTCGTGACCAACTCACTTGGCATCATCGCCGGTAACGGCGAGTTCCCGCTGATCCTTGCCGAATCCGCGCGCCGACAGGGCATTGAACCCGTCGTCGCCGCGGCCTTCGAAGGCGAAACTTCTCCAAGCATTGTGGAGAAGGCCAGCGTAGTGGAGTGGGTCAAGCTCGGCCAACTCAATCGGCTCATTGAGGTGTTCACCCAACGCGGCATCACTCGCGCCGTCATGGCCGGTGGGATCACGCCCGGTAACCTTTTCAAGAAACTCAGCCTCGATCTGCGGATGATCGGCGTCGCCGCACGCCTCAAGGTCCGCAATGCAGAAACGATCTTCGGTGCCATCGCCACCGAGCTGGCCAAGGACGGTGTCGAGCTGCTCGATCCGCGGCCGTTTTTGGCCGAGAACGTGCCGTCGGCCGGTCTCCTGACGCGACAAAAGCCGGCCACAGATCAGCAAGCCGATATTGAATATGGCCTGAAGGTCGCCAAGGAAATCAGCCGGCTCGATATCGGCCAGACCGTGGTTGTGCGTCACGGGACGGTGCTGGCGGTCGAGGGGTTTGAAGGGACGGATGAATGCATTCGTCGGGGCGGCGCGCTGGCCGGGGAGAAGGGCGGAGCGGTCGTGGTGAAGGTTGCCAAACCGAATCAGGACTTTCGCTTTGATATCCCCTGCGTCGGTGTGCGCACCATCGAGTCCTGCAAGGTTGGCAACATCGACGTGCTTGCCGTTGAGGCGGGCGCGACCTTGTTCCTCGGTCGCGAACGTGTGCTGCAGGCCGCCAATGAACAGAAACTCGTCATCCTTGGGGTGAATGCATGAGCTTGCCGCGGATCAAAATCGGCGTTGTTGGCGTGGGCCATCTCGGCCAGCACCATGCCCGCCTCTACAAAGAACTGTCGGGAGTGGAATTTGTCGGCTCCTTCGACACGAACCCCAAGAAATCGGATTTTGCCTCGCTGACGGCCTTGGCCGATGTCGCGGAGGCCGTCAGTGTGGCGACGCCGACGGAGTTCCATCACGATGCCGCCAAGATTTTCCTCGAACGCGGCCGGCATGTGTTGGTCGAGAAACCGATCACCCGCACGCCTGCCGAGGCAGAGGTCTTGGTGAGGCTGGCGCGTCAGCATGGTTGTGTGTTGCAGGTCGGGCACGTCGAACGCTTCAATCCCGTGATGCGCTACCTCAATGAGGTGTTGACGGAACCGGCTTTCCTGGAGGTGCACCGGCTTTCGCCTTACCCGGCCCGCTCGACCGATATTGGCGTCGTGCTCGATCTGATGATCCATGACTTGGACATCGTGCTTTCGATGGTCAAATCGCCCTTGGTCGGTGTCGATGCCGTGGGGATACCGGTCTTGAGCGTGAGCGAGGATATTGCGAACGCCCGGCTGAAGTTTGCCAACGGTTGTGTGGCGAACATCACCGCCAGTCGCGTGTCGCCCGAGCGGTTGCGGAAGATTCGCGTCTTTGGGCGAACCCAGAACGGGGCCGCCTATCTGTCGCTCGACTACATGCGGCAGGAGGGACAGATTTACCGGCTGGCGGGTGAGGATGCCAAGGAATCGAGCCTGTTGAAGAAGTTGCTGGCCGGCAAGGAGGCCACGATTGTCAGCGAGTTTGCCGGGCGCAAGATCGTGCGCGAGCCGGTCCCGATTGCCCGCGATGAGCCGCTGAAACTGGAGCTGCAACATTTTGTGGAATCGATCCAGCAACATCGCGATCCGCTGGTGACCGGCGAAGCCGCCAAACAGGCGCTGGAAGTGGCAATGGAGATTACCGGGCTGATCCAGAAGTCGCGATGAAGAGCGTGATGTTCATTGCGGGGGAAGCGTCGGGCGATGCCAATGCTGCCGAGTTGGTGAAAGCGTTGCGTGCTCGTGACCCGCAGCTGGAGGTGTTTGGGGCAGGCGGGCCGAAAATGCAGGCGGCGGGAATGGAGTTGCTCCTCGATTTTACCGAGCACGCGGTGGTGGGGTTTGTCGAGGTTCTCAAGAATTACGGAAAGTTCAAACGCATCTTCGACCAATTGCTGGCCGAAGCTGACCGCCGTCGCCCCGGCGCAGTGGTGCTGGTGGATTTCCCCGGTTTCAACCTCCGCATCGCCGCCACGCTGAAGCAACGCGGCATCAAGGTCATCTACTACATCTCGCCCCAGCTCTGGGCATGGCATGCGAGCCGGGCGAAACAAATCGAGCGGGATATTGCCCTGATGCTGGTGATTTTTCCGTTTGAAAAGACGTGGTACAGCAAGAACGCACCGCGGTTGCGCTGCGAGTTTGTCGGCCACCCGATGCTCGACCGGTTTGCGGACCGTCAGACGGTCGGTCGTGAGCCGAGGACGGTTTTGTTGCTGCCGGGAAGCCGTGAGCGGGAGGTCGCAAAAATATTTCCGATTCTGGCGGCCGTGGCCGAGCAGTTACCGGCTGATGTGGAATGCGTCGCCGCCGCTGTCAATGATGCGACCGCCGCCATGATGCAGCATCCGCGTGTGCGAGTGGAAGTGGGCAAGGCGCGCGACTGGATGCAGCGCGCGACTCTGGCCATCACCGCGAGCGGCACGGCGACAATGGAGTGTGCCTTTTTCGGCTGTCCGATGCTGATTGTCTACAAGGTGAACTGGCTGAATTACCTGCTGGGTCGTCTGCTGATCCAGGTGAACTGGCTTGGAATGCCAAACGTGATCGCCAACGCCACGGTGGTTCCCGAGTTCATCCAGCAAGACGCCCAACCAGCGAGAATCGTCTTGGCTGCCCGGGAACTGCTGAGCAGTAAGGCAAACCGGCAGGCCATGCAGGCTCAACTGGCCGGTGTGGTCCGTGAATTGGGCGAACCGGGTGGTGGCAAGCGGGCGGCAGATTTGATTTACGGGGAAATCAGCCCATGACGGGGACAGTCTGGATCGGGTTGGCTTGGGTCCTGTTTGTCGTCGTGGTCGCCATGCTGATTGTCCGCAGGCGACGGCACAGTTCGCGACATTTTCCGTATGAGGCGCGGGCGGCCCTGCTCCAGGACGCCTTGGCAAACAAGCTGATTGTGCGAGTGGTTTATTGGTCCCAGGTGGAAGGCCGTTGGCTGCGGCGAAAACTTGAGCCGGTATCCTTGTCGGCCGGTCACTTGCGCGCCACTGACCTGAAGACTGGGAAAAGCCGCCGCTTCGAAGTGACGCGGATGCGAAAGGTTGCCGTCAATGGACGAACTGTTCGTCCCCCGCTTCGCTGGCATGTGCCGTTTGCAGCGTTGTTGGGAGCACTGGCTGCCGCGGTAAGCGTGGCGGCAGTCCGCGACCGCATTCACACTCGACGGACGAACTCTCCAACGGTCTGGGAGCCGTCATCTGATTGGCAGGAGATGACGCCGTTGCAGACCACAGGCGCTTCGACCGCGACTGCCACGATTCAGGCGGAACCGACCGTGGCTGCGCCGAGGCCGCTGCCATGGTCGGTGGTCGTCGAAAATGATCAGCAAAACAGCTTCACGGCGGTCGTGGCAGCGTTTGAACAGGTGTTTCTCTATGCCCGTCCGCAGGCCATTTACGCCGTGCGGATGGTGGAATTGGGCGAACGCGCCGTTGTGTGGCAGGGCAGTTACGACGTGGCGACAAACTACGTCGCTGAGTTGCAGAAGCGCGGGCTGAAATCTGTCGCCCTGCAGACGGGCGGGGAATCGCTGCGTCGCGCTGTTGATTAGTTCTGGCGCGTCAGGAAAAAATCAGCGATGGCGCGCAACGGTTCGGCGGCTTTGCCGAACGCGTTTAGTTGCCGGTGGGCATCGGCAATCAAGTCGCTGGCCATGGCCTTTGACTTTTCGATTCCCAACAGTGTCGTGTACGTGCACTTGGCGTTTTTCTGGTCGGCGCGCACGCTCTTGCCCATTGCCTCACGTGTGCTGGTGGCATCGAGCACATCATCCATGATTTGAAAGGCCAAGCCCAAGTCTTGTCCGTACTTGGTCAGCCGGCTGAGATGGTTCGGCGCGGCATTGCCGGCCATTGCGCCGAGGCGGATCGAAGTGGTGATCAACGCTCCCGTCTTGTTCTGGTGTGTGGTCCGGACCTGGTCCACGCTCACCCGGCGGTTCTCATTCTCGATGTCCATGACCTGCCCGGCGATCAGGCGCAAGCTGCCGGCGGCAAAGGCGAGTTCGCGCACCATGCTGGCGACAGTGTGGCGGGCAGTCGGCTTGGCCAACGCCACCAGTTCGAATGCTTGTGTCAGCAAGGCGTCACCGGCAAGCACGGCCACGCCTTCGCCGAACACCTTGTGATTGGTGGGCTTGCCGCGCCGCAAATCATCGTTGTCCATCGACGGCAGATCATCGTGGATCAGCGAGTAGGTGTGGATGCATTCGACGGCGCAGGCCAGGGGCATTGCGGCGCTGGCTCGGCCGCCCACTGCCTGACAGGCTGCCAGGGTGAGAACCGGTCGGATGCGTTTGCCGCCGGCAAACAAGGAGTAGCGCATCGCCTTGTGGATGGTGGGGGGAACGATGGTTTCGGCTGGTATGTAACGGTCCAAGGCAACGTTGATCTTGGTGCCGGTCAGTTCCAGATACTGGCTCAGGTCAAATGTGGTTCGGGATTTCAAAAGGGCTGGCTCCTGTTTGCGGGGGGCGATGTTACCGGCGCAGCAATCATTTGCAAGAGCAATTCTCGCATTGACTTGCTGGCTCACCTTGTCGAGATTGTACGCGCTTTACCTATGCCAACATACGAATACGAATGCCAGAAGTGTGGACACGCCTACGAGCTGTTTCAGTCCATCAAAGATGCCCCCAAGAAGACCTGTCCGCAGTGCCGCGGGCGCGTCAAACGCCTCGTCGGCACGGGCGCGGGGCTGTTGTTCAAGGGATCAGGATTTTACATCACCGATTATCGCAAACCGGGCTATTCCGCGGCTGCCAAGAGCGACTCGACATCCAGTACGAGCAGTAGCTCCAGTACGAGTTCGTCTTCCACCGCCACGACGAAATCGGAAACCAGCAAGTCGTCCGCCAAGGAGAAATAGCCATGCTTAACTGTCAAAAATGCGGCTTCAGCAATGAGTTGGGCAGGATTTTCTGCCATTCCTGCGGCACCAAGCTCGACCTTAGCCAGATGAAGGCTCCCGGCCAGGGCGGTCCGAAACTGAAATCCAAGAAGGACGCCGGTCCGTGGCGCACGTTTCGTGTGTTGTTTGAGCTCGTGATCCTGCTCGGAATCATCTTCGCGGTTTACCTGATTGTTCAGGTGCCCGAGACGGCGCCGGCAAAGATTGGCGGCTCCAGTCTGGCTTCGCTGGACGGCAAACGCTTCGATCTGGATCGTCTGGTTACGCGCGGCAGGGCCGGCAGTGTCACCATCACCGAAAACGAGGCCAATGCCTTTCTCGGCGCGCTCACCATGGAGAAGGCCCCCAACAGCTGGCTCGTTTTTGCGCCGGCAACCGTCGCGATGGATTTCCTCGATAACGAAGTGTCCGTGAAGCTCTGGGGTGAAATGCGTCTGGGAGGCGATCTGAAGAAGGAGTTGTTTTTCAGTTATACCTGCGTGCCTACCCTCACAGACAGCGGTCTTCATTTTCAGCCGAGCGGCGGGGCTGTGGGATCCCTGCCGATCCATCCGACACTTCTGAGAGTCATGCCGGTGGTGCAGAAATTTGTCGGCGCCGTTTTCAGCCGGCTCAAGAATGAGCGCGCCATCCTTGAGAAAATGGACGCGATTCACTTGACTGACAACAGTGCCAAGCTTGAGTACGCGGGCAGCAGATAACCAGCGCATGGGTTCATGAAAATCGATGGTCGCCTCAACGTTCTTTTGGCGGCCCTGCTGTTGATACAGGCCACGACTTCCCTCGCGGGCTTGCGGCCGCGCGACCGGACGCTGAGTGCTTCGCGGCAGTTTGCGTTCTATTCGGAAGACCCGATTCTTTCCGCGCACCTCTGCGCGCGCGCGGAGAGCCTCAAACGAGGTTGGCTCAATGTTCTTGGCCTGTCCGATCAATGGCGTGACCCAATCATTGTCCTGCTGGAGACCCCAGCGGATGAAGGGAGCAAAGCGCCGCCCATTGCGACGCAGACCTTGCTGTTTGAAAACCAGTTGCGCTACCAGATTCGCTGTTTGCCCCCTTACAACGAAGACGCGATCCTGTTGGCTTTGATGGACGCCTTGTGCCGGGAATACGCCAACCGAAAACTCGCCCTGCGCCCGCCATTGCCCCAAGCGGGTGCCAATCTGCCGCTCTGGCTGGTGACCGGGTTGGCTGAGATGGTCGCAGAGAAACAGGCCATTTTGCTGCCCGTCATCCAACGTTCGGTCGAGGGAGGCAGACCGTTGACATTGGCCGTTGTCGCAGAAACTGCCGGCCTGCCCGAGAACGAGGCCGAACGGCAGCTCTACCGGGCCCATGCATGGTTGTTGGTCGAGAGCCTTCTGATTCTGCCCAAAGGACTGCATCGCTGTCGGCAACTGCTGTCGGAAGCTTCACCAGGGATGGAACCTGCTGAGTTGTTTGACAAACTTTACGCCAATGACATTGGCTTCGACGTGGAACGTGAAAAGTGGTGGGCTTTGCAGTTGGCCCGCAAAACGGTGATGCGCGTGGCGCAATCGCTTTCCGCCGTCGAGTCCGCACGCCAGCTCGATGAGATCTTGCGGCTTCATTTGAAGCCGACGGGCCATGCCAAGCCCAAGGAGGTCAACTTTGCTGACTGGGGCCAGTACGCCGAGGAGCCTTGGTTTCGCGGCTTTTGTCAGGACAGGTACAACTTGTTGGTCACCCTCCGCGGCCGGTTTCATCCGTTTTACTACGAAACTGCCGCGAGCTATCTCGAAGCGTTGAACCAGCTTGGAAAAGGCAGAACGGGTGCGTTTCGTTCTGCGGCCAGATTGGCTGCCAGACAACGTGTCGCCGCCGACCGTCAGGCTCACGCTTTTCGTGAGTATCTTGACCAAGCAGAACAAACGTATGGTTCTGCTGCCGCCAGCCAGTTGCCCGCTTACTTGGAAGCAATTGCCAAAACGGAAAAGCCCCTCTCCCCCAAGGGCAGCGACCCGATTCGCGATTATCTCGACAAGTTCGACCGATCAGCCCAATGACTTCAACACGGCTTCGACCTTGGCCTTCTGCTCCTGCAACTGCACCAGCCGGTCGCGTTCGCGTTGCACGGCAATCGGCGCGGCGCGCTGGACAAAGTTCTCGTTGGCCAGCTTGGCCTCGGTGCCGGTGATGTTCTTCTCAATCTCGGCGAGTTGCTTCTGGAGCTTTTGTCGTTCCGCGGCGGGATCGACGGCGCCGACCATGAAGATCGTGGCGGAAAGGGTCACGAGGCTCGGGGTCGTACCAGTCGGCTCGTAGGCTTCGTTGATCGTCACTGACTCGGCGTTGAGGATGCCGGCCAGGAAGGGCGTCTCGGTGCGGAAGAACTCGGCGTCCTT